>JAFAIY010000272.1 GCA_019236485.1 Comamonas sp.
AGCGCCTCGGCCGTGACCAGTCCGGTGGCCACGGCCTGGGCGCAGCGGGCTGCGCCCAGCTGCAGCAGATGGGCGGGATGGGATTCGGAGATCTGCATTTTCATGGGAAATTCCTGTTTGCTGAAGGAAGTCGGTGGCTGCACTTTACTCAACCCGCAGACGAAGTTCGGTGCGCGTCCCCTCAACAGCTCAGGCCGCAGCGGACTCCCTGTGCGGCGGCATGTTCCCGAGCACGGTAGACGCCAGCAGACGGGCCACACGCGCCACGATGTCATCGATCTGCGCCTCGCTGCACACCAGGGGCGGCAACAGGCGGATGGTGCGCTCGCGGGTCACGGTGATCAGCAACTGCTGCTCGGCCAGCGCGCGGCCCACGAGTTCCTGGCAGTTGCGGTCCAGCTCTATCCCCGCCATCAGGCCCAGGCCGCGTATCGCCTGCACCTGCGGATGAGAATCCAGAACCCTGCGCAAGCCGCTCAACAGACGCTCGCCCAGTTCGGCAGCCCGCTGCGGCAGCTCGTCACGCACCATGATGTCGAGCACGGTGCAGGCCACGCGACAGGCCAGGGGATTGCCGCCGAAGGTGGAGCCATGCTGTCCCGGCGAAAACAGGTCGGCCGCAGCGCCGCGCGCCAGGCAGGCGCCTATGGGAAAGCCGTTGCCCAGGGCTTTGGCCAGGGTCATCACATCGGGCTCGATGCCGACGTGCTGATGGGCAAACCATGCTCCGGTGCGGCCCAGCCCCGTCTGTATCTCGTCGAGCATCAGCAGCCAGCCATGGCGGTCGCAGAGCTCGCGCAAGGCGCGCAGATAGCCGGGACTCGCGACGCGGATGCCGCCCTCGCCCTGCACGGGCTCGACCAGCACGGCGACGATGTCGGCACAGTCCTGCGCCGCGCGGTGCACGGCCTCGATGTCGTCATAGGGCAAGCGCACAAAGCCCTGCATCAGCGGCTCGAAGCCGCTCTGCTTGCCAGGATTGCCTGTGGCGGAGAGCGTGGCCAGAGTGCGGCCGTGAAAAGCGTTTTCCATGACCAGGATCTGCGGCAGCGCCACTCCTCTGCGCTGCCCGTGCAGACGCGCAAGCTTGATGGCCGCCTCGTTGGCCTCGGCCCCCGAGTTGCAGAAGAACGCTTTTTCCATGCCGCTCAGCGCGCACAGCCTCTCGCCGAGCTGCTCCTGCCAGCCGATGCAAAACACATTGGAAGTGTGCAGCAGGGTTGCGGCCTGCTCGGCGATGACGGCGGCAATCTCGGGATGGGCGTGGCCCAGGCTGGTGACGGCCACGCCGGCGATGGCGTCCAGGTATTCGCGACCGCGCTCGTCCCACAGGCTCGCGCCGCTGCCACGTACAAAGGACACGGGTTGGCGGGCATAGGCCCGCATCAGGCGTGAATGGCTTGACTGCATAAAGCAAAGCTCCAAAGAAATGCAAAGAAAACAGACTGACCCGAATCGCTTCGGGCCGGGAACGCCAGGACCTTCACCGGCACGGCTGCCGGCAGCAAAGTCGGGGCTACTATCGGCGCGGCTACTCCTCGATGCCATCCAGCCAGCGGCCGAACACCCGGGATGCGGCCAGCGGCAGGCTGGTTTGCAGCTTCAGCGCTTGGGCACGCAGGCTGCGCGGATCGATACCGGCCTGGTCCAGTTCGCAGGAGTGGCCGACCAGCCACTGCTCCAGCCTCAGTGGATCGGCCTCCATATGGCATTGCAGGGCCAGCACCTGGCGGCCCAGTGCAAAGGCCTGATGGGGGCAGACGGCCGTTCCTGCAAGGGCTGCCGCGCCGGCAGGGATCTCGAAATAATCGCCATGCCAGTGAAGCACGGGCTGGCCCTCCAGCGCCGCCAGCGGCGAGGTCCGCCCTTGCGCTGTAAGCGTCAGCGGCGCAAAGCCGATCTCCTTCACGCCCATGGGAGCGACCCTGGCCCCGAGTGCTCGGGCAACCAGCTGCGCTCCGAGACAGATACCCAGCAGCGCTCGCCCCGACGCCAGTTGGCGCTGCGCCAGCTCCAGCTCCTGAAGAATGAAGGGATAGCTCCGGTCATCGAACGCGGCTATGGGTCCGCCAAGCAGTACCAGCAGGTCGGCGCCGTCGATCCGGCCCAGATCCTGCAGCGCGGCATCGACGTAGCGGACGGCGTAGCCACGAGCCCGAAGCAGGGGCTCCAGCGTGCCCAGGTCCTCGAAATGCAGATGGCGAATCGCAATCGCGGTTTTCATGCGGACTCCTGTGTCTCGAACCCGGAAGCTGCAGGCCAGTAATAGCTGTCCGGCAACGGACGCGCCCCGAAGATGGCCTGGCCCACGCGTACCACGGTCGCGCCCTCCTCGACGGCGATCTCGAAGTCACCGCTCATGCCCATGGACAGCTCGTCCAGCACGATGCCGGCCGGCGCCTCCTGGCGCAGGCGCTCGCGCAGATTGCGCAATAGAACGAAGCAGCGGCGCACCCTGGCGGCTTCGGCCGAGAACAGCGCCAGCGTCATCAGTCCGCGCACACGCAGCGCGGAAAATGCCGGAAGTTGCTGCATGAAGTCCCGCAGCTCCTCGGGCGCCAACCCGTATTTGCTGGCCTCGCCCGAGGTATTGACCTGCACAAACACATCGAGCGCCCGCCCCTCGGCCTGCAGCCGCCTGTCCAGTGCCGCGGCCACGCGCAGGCTGTCCAGTGCCTGGAACTCGCTGGCAAAGCGCGCCACCAGCCTGGCCTTGTTGGTCTGCAGATGGCCTATGACCGACCAGCGCAGGTCGGCCAGATCCTGCATCGACTCCCATTTGTCAAGCGCTTCCTGCACCTTGTTCTCGCCCAGCATGCGACAGCCCGCCGCGTGGGCCAGACGCAGACTGGCTTCGGGCTTGGTCTTGCTCACGGGCAGCAGCCGCACGCCGGCCGGGTCGCGCCCGGCGCGCTGGCAGGCGGCGGCGATTTTCGCCTGCACGGCCGCGAGGTTGTGCTGGAAATCCTCGACGGTGCCGGCCTGGGGGTAGAGGCCGTGGCGCTCATGGCGGGTACTGGTTGATAACGGCATGGAATCAGCCCTTCACGACAACGTTTGCGGCAAGATCGGCGCTGGCAGTGCACCTTTGCCAAGGAAGGCGGCCATTGAGCACGGCATGGGCCAGCAGACCTATCACCAGTCCCCAGAAGGCACCGCCAATGCCCAGCAAAGAAATATTGGCGGCGGCGGCCAGAAACGTGATCAGCGCGGCCTCGCGCGCCCTGGCATCGGCCAGCGCATTGGCCAGGCTCGCGCCTATGGTGCCCAGCAGGGCCAGGCCCGCCAGCGTGGCGATGAAGGTGGCCGGCAGAGCCATGAAGACCGCGGCCAGCGTCACGCCGAACACGCCGACGAGCATGTAGCAGGCGCCCGCGGCCATGCCCGCGATCCAGCGCCTGGATGGATCCTGGTGCGCCTCCGGACCGGTAGCGATCGCGGCCGTGATGGCGGCGATGTTGAAGGCGTGCGAGCCGAAGGGCGCCATCAGCAGCGAACCCAGGCCCGTGACGGTCACGATGGGATTGGCGCTGGTCTTGAAGCCGTCATTGCGCAGCACCAGCATGCCCGGCATGTACTGGCCGGTCAGCGTGATGAGGAACAGCGGCAGCGCGACGCTGAGCAAAGCGTTGAACGAGAACTCGGGCCTGGTGAACACGGGGGCCGCAAGCTTCAGCTCCAGCGCCGACAGATCGAGGCGCTGCTGCAGCAGCAAATAGCCCAGGCCCAGCGCCAGGATGCCTACGACCGCGTAGCGTGCCGTGACACGCTTGAGCAGTACATAGGCCGCGATCAGCAACCCGGCCAGCGCAGGGTCGAGACTCATGCCGGCAAACGCCTTGATGCCGAAAGGCAGCAGAATGCCCGCGAGCAGCCCGGCCGCCACCCCAGGCGGAACCAGCCGTATGAGGCGTTCGAAACAACCCGACAGCCCCAGCGCCACAAAGGCTGCTGCGGAAACCAGGTAGGCGCCTATGGCCTCTGCATAGGGCGTGGTGGCCAGGGCCGTCACCAGGAAGGCCGCGGCCGGCGTGGACCAGGCCGTGATGACAGGGGTGCGCGTTGCCCAGCTCAGCAGGATGCCGCT
>JAFAIY010000304.1 GCA_019236485.1 Comamonas sp.
CGACTTCGAGGCGCAGCAGCTCGGCGCCCTCGCTGACCTGGTCGCCGGGGGCATAGAGCAGCTCCAGCACCACGCCGTCGCCGGGGGCGGCAATCGTGTGCTCCATCTTCATGGCCTCCATCACGGCCAGCGGCTGGCCCTTGCTGACCTGGTCGCCAGCCTTGACGGTAAAAGACACCACCTTGCCGGGCATGGGAGCCGTGAGGCGCCCGCCTTCGTGGCCGGTGTCGCCCGCATGGGCCAGCAGGTCCACCACGGTGATCTGGGTGCTGCCAGCGTCGGTGAAGACGGACAGTTGCTCGCCCTGAGCATGGACCACGGCCACCGTGCGCTGGCCGCCCCAGTTCAGCTCCAGGCGACCATCGCCGAGCGAGCGCCACTGCAGCGTGGCTTCGCTGCGCGTCTCGCCCGCGCCCACGCCGACCTGCAGGGTTTCGCCGTCGCGGCCGTAGACCAGGCCGGCGCTGAACTCCTCGCCGCGGTAGGCAAAGCCGAAGTGGCGCACATAGCGGCCCGACAGGCGCCAGCCGTCGCGGCGGCTGAACGGGTCCGCGCCCTGCTGGCCCTGCTCCTGCTGCAGCTGGCGGGCAATGGCGGCGGCCACGGCCAGATCGCGGCCCACGAAATCCTTGCCGAACAGGGCCTCGCGTTCGCGCTCGATCAGCGCGGTGTCGAGCAAGGCGTTGGTAAAGGCCTGGCTCTTCACCACCTGGCGCAGAAACTGCACATTGGTCGTCAGGCCCACGATATGGGTCTGAGCCAGGGCCGTGTCCAGGCGCGCCAGCGCCTGGGCGCGGTTACCGCCATGGACGATGAGCTTGGCGATCATGGAGTCGTAGAAGGGGCTGATCGCGTCGCCTTCGCGCACGCCGTCATCCACGCGCACCTCGCTGATCTCGAAGCTGCTGCAGGCCGGCTTGCGGTACACGGCCAGATGGCCGGTGGCGGGCAGGAAGTTGTTCTCGGGGTTCTCGGCGCAGATACGCGCCTCGATCGCATGGCCCTGAATGCGGAGTTCGGACTGCTGCTTTGGCAAGGGCTGGCCGCTGGCCACCAGCAGCTGCCACAGCACCAGATCCTCGCCGGTGATGGCCTCGGTCACCGGGTGCTCGACCTGCAGCCGGGTGTTCATTTCCATGAAGTAGAACTTCATAGCCTCGGGCTGGTCGTAGCCGCCGGGCTGCTCGACGATGAATTCCACCGTGCCCGCACCCACATAGTTCACGGCCTTGGCCGCGGCCACCGCGGCCTCGCCCATCTTCTGGCGCAGCGCGGGCGTCATGCCGGGTGCCGGAGCTTCCTCGAGCACCTTCTGGTGGCGGCGCTGCACCGAGCAGTCGCGCTCGAACAGATAGACGCAGTTGCCCAGGGTGTCGCCGAACACCTGGATCTCGATATGGCGCGGGCGCAGCACGTATTTCTCGATCAGCACCGCGTCGTTGCCGAAGCTGTTGATGGCTTCGCGCTTGCAGGATTCGAGCGCCGCCGCAAAGTCCGCGCTTTGTTCCACCAGGCGCATGCCCTTGCCGCCGCCGCCCGCGCTGGCCTTGATCAGCACCGGGTAGCCTATGCGGTCGGCCTCGCGCTGCAGCATGGCCGGGTCCTGGCCCGCACCGTGGTAGCCGGGCACCAGGGGCACGCCGGCTTTTTCCATCAGCTGCTTGGACTCGGCCTTCAGGCCCATGGCGCGGATCGCGCTCGCGGGCGGGCCGATAAAGACCAGACCGGCCTGGGCGCAGGCATTGGCAAAGTCCTCGTTCTCGGAAAGAAAACCATAACCAGGGTGAATGGCTTCGGCGCCCGTGGCCTTGGCCGCCTCGAGAATCCGTTCCCAGCGCAGATAGCTGTCCTTGGGGGCGCTACCGCCTATGTGCACGGCCTCGTCGCAGGCCGCCACATGCTTGGCCTGGGCGTCGGCGTCCGAATACACGGCCACGGTCTTCACGCCCATGCGGCGTGCGCTGGCCGCCACACGGCAGGCGATCTCTCCACGGTTTGCGATCAGGATTTTCTTGAACATATCGTCTCCAGGAATTTCAGGTCTTCAGCCCGCCGGCGCTTGTGCATCAAGCGCCGGCAGCCATGTGTTTTAAGTTTGCGGCGCCGCGGAACCCTTCAGCCAGCCGCGCAGGCGACGGATGGCGGCCTTGAGAAAGCGCCACAGCGCCCAGATCACCAGCCACATAGTGATCACCACCACCAGCAGCACGCCGGCGAACACCAGCGGATTGCTGAGCGCCAGCCAGATGGCGCCCAGGGAGGCCGTGTCTTCGGCCAGGCTCGCGCCCAGATTGGAGAAGGGCTCGGGCGAGGTATTGATCAGAGCCCGCGTCGTGGTCTTGGCCGCCTGGCTGGTGGCGGCCAGCGTGCCGCCCAGCAGCGCCGCAACCATGGCCATGGTGCTGTTGTCGGCCCCGAACACGGCCGCCGCCAGCGCCGCGCCCGCGGGGATGCGCAGCACGCTCTGGAACAGGTCCCAGACCGAATCGACCACGGGAATCTTGTCCGCGCAGAACTCCAC
>JAFAIY010000405.1 GCA_019236485.1 Comamonas sp.
CTGGCCTCCGTACCGGCCTCCAGTGCCGCCTGCTCGCTGTCGCGCATGGCGGCCTCGAAGGCCGCGAAGTCCAGCTCCTGCACCTCTTCGGCGGCCGCGGCAAGCGGCGGCGCCAGAGCTTCGGGCTCCTGCGGGAACTCGAGTGCCGGCATGGCAAAGTCTGCCGCCGGCTGCACCGCGGCCTCGGGCACGGACTCCGGCGCGGCAAGATCCTGCGGCCAGTCCAGATCCGGCAGCTCTGCGGCGAGCGGCTCGACAACCGGCTCCAGCTCGGGCTCGGACCGGGCTTCGGCCGGCGCATCCGACAAGGGCTCGGCCGCCGCGAAGTCGGCCGACAACGGTTCGCCGTGCGGCTCGGGTGGGATCTCCGACGAAGCGTCGATACGCGCGCCGCGGCGCGGCACCAGGGCTACCTCGGCGCGTTCGCCATGCAGGCGCATGGCATCCGCTGCCGCACGGAACGGCGTGGCCGACCAGTTCTGGGCCTGGCGGGCTTCCAGATCCCCGGCCCAGGCGCCGAAGGCCTGAAGCGCATCCCGGGCCAGAGCCTGCATGGGCTCGGGCATGGCCTGCTGCTCGGCCAGCCAGGCATTGAGCATCTGCTCCATGGCCCAGCCGGCTTCGCCAAATTCGTCCAGCCCGACCATGCGCGAGCTACCCTTGAGCGTGTGGAAAGCGCGGCGCAGCGTGGTCTGTTCGCTGAGGTTGGCCGGTTCTTCGGCCAGGGTCCGCAGGGCCTGCAGACCGTTGCTCACGACTTCGCGCGCTTCCTCGAGGAAGATGGACAGCAGCTCGTCGTCGCCATCGAGTTCCTGGGCTTCGAGCTCCAGCGGCGCGGCCACGGGCAGCTCAGGCGGCTCGGCGGCCGATGCTGCAGGCACGGCGAAGTCCAGAGCAAAGTCCAGACCCGGGACGGGAGCAGCGGGCTCGGCCGCGGGCTGGCCGGTCTGCATGTCGGCAAACACCTGGGCCATGGCCTCGGCCAGGGCCGCACCGCCGGCCGCAGCCGGTTCGACGGGCGCGGAAGCCAGATCCTCGAGACTGGCGGGCACCGTCTGGGCCCAGGGGGGCGACTCTTCGTCAAGAGAAGTGAACGCCGCGGGCAGCTCGGCCACAGGGTCCAGACTCAGGGAAGCCGCGGGTTCGGGCGTGGCCGGCGGCTCGGCAGGCTGCTGCGGCGCAGCCTGGGGGGCGGCTTGGGGCTGTGCGACGGGCGGAGCAGCAACTGGCGCTTTCGCGGCCGGGGCATCGGTAGGAATGTCCACGGTGGGGCGGAAGGCCTCGGCGCCGCGCGCGCGGCTGTGGCCCATGACCAGGCGCAGCTCGTCTTTTTCCTCGTCGTAGACGAACAGCTTGCGCGCCATATTGCGCTGGTAGCTGAGCATGTCGATGAGAAAGCCCATGGCGCCCAGGCTGCTGCCCAGCTTCTCGAAGATGCGGGGACGGTTTTCCTCCATCACCTCGCCGAGGATCAGATGCTCGACGGTATCGCGCATGCGCTGCATCGCCACGGCGGCCTGGTCGAAACCCAGCACCATGAGCACGCCGCGCATCTGCGCCATCTGGCCCGGCACCGGGGCCAGCACGGTGGCGTCGATGGGATTGCGGAAATACTGGTCCAGATGCTTCTCCACCTCGCCCAGGGTCACGCGCAGCTCGCCCACCACGGAGCCCATGGTCTGCTGGTCGCTGGCCGAGCGGTACAGCTCCTCCATCCAGGATTCGAGCGGCTCGGACGGCGCGCCATGCAGGGCCGCATCCAGGCGCTGGACCAGCACGCTGGACT
This sequence comes from Comamonas sp., assembly GCA_019236485.1. GTDB lineage: Bacteria > Pseudomonadota > Gammaproteobacteria > Burkholderiales > Burkholderiaceae_C > Comamonas. The sequence goes on from JAFAIY010000405.1 coordinate 1,787, forward strand.
GGGCCGCCTGCACCTCCTCCTCGTCCCCGCCGGTCATGAAGCTGGCCTGCAGATACAGCACGGCCGTGGCAACTTCCATGGCCAGCTCGGCCGGGGGCGGCTCGCCTATGCGGTCCACGGTCTCGGCCACACGGATCAGCGCACGGGCCAGGCCATGGCTGGCCGGCTGGAGCTTGACCAGCGATTCGGCCACCTGGCCGAACTGCTCGCCCATGGAGCGTATCTTGCTGCGATCGCCGCCGGCCACGGCGGACCAGGTCTCGGCGGCCGTGGCAATGCGCTTGCGCGCCTGCACCAGCACCGACGGGTCGTAACGGCCAAAGCGCGCCACATGGTAGTCCACCAGCGGCATGGTGTGCATGGCATAGGCATCCTGCACCGCGCGCAGCGCTTCGCCCGCCTGCTCGCGCGGCCTGGCCTGGGCGCAGAAGAACATCAGGTCCTGCAGCAGACGCGCTGGCGGCAGGCTGTCGCCCTTGGCCATGGAGGCATATTGCATGAGCACGCGCGAAGCCATGCGCTTGACATAGATGTCGGCCGTGATCAGCCCGCGCGCCAGGCCTTCGAAGAAGGCCGCGGCAATCTTCCAGAAGCTGCGCGCGGCCACGTCCTCGGGCAGGCCGGCCGCAAAGCGCAGGCACAGCTCGCGCATCTGGGCCGCGGCTTCGCGGTCGTCGCTCTTGACCAGGCGCAGCACCACGCCGTCCAGCATGGCGCGCGCCTGCGGGCCATAGGCCAGGGGCTCAGGCACGGAGCCAACCCAGCGCGGCTCGCGGGCACGGCGTTCGGCAGGCCATAGATCGGCCGGATGCACCTTGTCGCTGCCGGCCAGGGCCTGGGTATCGCGATACTGGGGAAACAGCGCCACCGCCGAGACCTGCTTGCCGGCGAGCACGGCTTCCAGATATTCCATCAGCGCAAAATGCGTGCGCTCCAGGGTGGAGGCCGCTTCCTGGGTGCAGTACTCGGGACGCTGCACAAAGCGGTTCACCGCGGCTTCCATGCTGCGCAGCACCTGAGCCGGCGCCGTGATCCCCACCATCTCCAGCGCGCCGCAAGCCTGGTGCAGCTGCTGGCGCGCAATGCGCAGAGCGGAAGTATCCAGCGTCTCCAGGTCGGACAGGCGGGCCGCATCCGCATCCCGCACAAAACGGCCTACGGCCTTGGTCGCTGCTTCCAGCGATTTGCGCACTTCATCGAGCACCCAGGCCAAGGGGCCCAGATCCTGCTCGGCGGGTGCAGATAGGGCTGCACGTGTTGGCGAGTCGTCAACCACTGACATGCTCAATTTCCTTAACCCTTTAAGAGTCCGTATCAGTTATCCATGCTGCCACGCGCGCAGCACTCCTCAGGCGCTGGATGCCAAGCAAGAACCGCCTCGCAGCGGGGGCGCCCAGCCGAGGGCATAGTCCCCCTCCCGCCTTGCGCGACGGGGACAAGCCGCACAGCGGCTCAGGGGGCGATCTTTATCACGCAATCTTGAAACGCGACACCGACTGGCGCAGCTCTTCGGCCATGTGAGAGAGCTCGCGCACCTGCTGGGCCGTGGTGCGCGTACCTTCTCCGGTCTGCTCGGTCACGGCAAAAATGTGCTGGATGTTTTCCGCCACGCCGTTGGCCAGATTGGCCTCGCGCGAAGTGGAGTTCGAAATCTGCTCGATCAGTTCGGCCAGTCGGCGCGACACGCTATCGATTTCGGAGAGTGCGGTACCCGCGGAGTCGGACAGGCGCGCCCCTTCGACCACACCCTGGGTGGAGCGCTCCATGGCGGCCACGGCATCCTGGGTGTCGGTCTGAATGGCTTTCACCAGGGCCGCAATCTGGCGCGTGGCATCTGCCGAGCGCTCGGCCAGACGCTGCACTTCTTCGGCCACCACCGAGAAGCCGCGACCGGCTTCACCGGCCGAGGCGGCCTGGATGGCGGCGTTCAGCGCCAGCACGTTGGTCTGTTCGGTAATGTCCGAAATCAGTTCCGTGATTTCGCCGATCTCCTGGGACGACTCGCCGAGGCGCTTGATGCGCTTGGAGGTGTCCTGGATCTGGTCGCGGATCGAGTTCATGCCGCCGATGGCGTTCTGCACGGCCTTCAGGCCCGAGTCCGCCGCCTGCAGCGACTGGCGCGCCACCAGGGCCGATTCCTGCGCCTGGGCGGACACGTTGTTGATGCGGCCGGCCATGTCCAGAATCGACTTGCCGGTTTCGCGGATCTCATGCAGCTGTTCGTTCGATGCGGCCAGCAGCTCGGTCGAGGTCGCATCCACCTGCTCCGTGGTCTGGGCCACGCGGGTTACGGTGTTCTGCACCGAGCCCACCAGCACGCGCAGCTCTTCCACCGTGTAGTTCACCGAGTCGGCGATGGCGCCCGTGATGTCTTCGGTCACGGTGGCTTCCTGGGTCAGATCGCCCTCGGCCACGGACTGCAGCTCGTTCATCAGACGCAGAATCGCGGCCTGGTTGGCGTCATTGATGCGCTTGGCTTCCTGCTCCTGCAGACGCGCATCCACCTGGTGACGTTCGGCCTCCTGCTGGCGTGTACGGCTGTCCATCAGTTGCACGCGGGAAATGCCCACGCCGCACAGCAGGGCCACCAGCACCGACAGGGCCAGAGCGACCAGCTGCCAGGGGTTGGCACCGCCCACGCCCTGCAGCTCGGACTGCAGCTGCTCCAGCTGGCGACGCAGCGGTTCGCTATCGTTGTTGATAGCGGTCTGGGCTTCGCGGGCCGACACCAGGCCCTGGAGATTGCCCAGAATGGCGCTGGCCTGGGTGCGCGTGTCGTCGTACTGCTTGATCAGCGCCTGCAGCTGCTCGCGCACCTGGGCGTCTCGTGCCGCGGGCAGGCGCAGCTCGCTGCTGCCGCTCAACAGGCCTTCGGCAATTTCCTTGAAGGAGTTCAAGTCCTTGCCCAGCAGGAACACGGCCTCGGGGCTCACGCCTTCCAGGGTCTGGAATTCGTTGGCCGACTTGCCGATACGCTGGGTCAACATCACCAGCTGGCCGGCGGCCGCGATTTCGGCGGCGCTGGCGCCTTGCTGCAGCTTGAGCGAGGAAATGGTCTCGGCGGTTTCCAGCAGATCCGAAGACTGGCGGTTGATGGTGCGCAGAGCGTCGCCCACCTGGGTCAGGATCTTCTGCTGACCCATGATGAGGCCGGCGCTTTTTTCGGCACGCTCCATCAGCGTGTTGATGCTGTCCACCTGGGACTGCAGGCCGTCGCTGACCGCCTTCACACCCAGATCCGAATCGCCTGCGGCCAGGGCGCGCACATTGCGCGCCAGCACGCCCGAGCTGTCCTTCACGTCGCCGAAGGCCGTGGCCGCGCCCGTCATGGCCTGGGACACCGACTTGGCCAGACGCTGCGACTGCATCAGCGCCTGACCGGTAGCGGCCAGTTGCTGGTTGGAGTTGCTGGCCTCGCGCAGCATCCAGGCCGCCAGGATCACCAACGCCAGCACCGAGCCGCCGAGCAGGGTGAACAGCGTGCGCTGGTGCTTGGCCACCGTGGCCTTGCCCAGCAGAGGCAGGCTGATCAGCTCGTCGGCGCGTCTCGTGCCCTCCAGGTCGATGAGTGAGGGTGCACCCTGAACGCTGTTGAGCGCACCGTCATACATGTCCTGCACGACGGTATCGCCCATGCCGTTATCGTCGCTGACCGCTGCGGCCACGGGCTTGCGTTGGAACCACTGATTAATTCTTTGTGCAAAAGACATAGCGCTGTATCCAGAAACCTCAAGCACGAATGCTCAAAAACTTGGCGGTTTGCGACAGGCGCTGCAGCTGCAACTCCTGCCAGCGGCGGCCTGTGCCATCCACGTGGATGGCGCCATAGAAACCAGGAGCACCTTCGGCCGCGGGCTCGGTGCGGGTGAAGGCATCGGTGGCGCGCAGCCCCAGCAGGCGGTCCACCAGCAGGGCGGCATTGACTTCGAGCGCCGAGTTGAAGGCCAGCAGGCTGCACTCGGACAGCTCCGGCTCGCTGCGCACATTGCCGTGGCCCAGCATCTGCGCGATATCCACCACTCCCATCAAGGCACCGCGCAGATTGGCGATGCCCAGAAACCAGGACTGTGTGTAGGGGACGGGCTGCACGCCGGTCCAGGGAAAAATCTCGCCCGACTGATTCAGCGGCAGAAGATAGTCGCGGCCGCCGGCCTGCACGGCCAGCCAGGCGGCCACATTGACGCCTTCGCTGCGCGCTGCCTGCAGGCGCCCGGCCAGGCGGGATTGGAGATCTCGTAGGGCTTCGCGGTTCGCCATGGGCAGCGCCGCCTTTACAGAGCCGCGATCTTGGCCTGCAACTCGGCCGCGTCCACGGGCTTGGTGATGTAGGCGCGCGCACCCTGGCGCATGCCCCAGACGCGGTCCGTCTCCTGATTCTTGCTGGTGCACATGATGATGGGCACGTTGGCGTACAGGGGATCGCGCGAGATCGCACGGGTCAGCTGAAAGCCATTCTGGCCGGGCATGACCACATCCATCAGGATCAGATCCGGCTTGTCTTCGGCCAGGCGCAGCATGGCCTCCTCGCCGTTCTCGGCCGTGCGCACCTGCAGGCCCTGCTTCTGCAGCAGCTCGCTCAGAAACATCAGCTCCGTCTTGGAATCGTCCACGATCAGTACTTTTTGAATTGCCATCATGCAGCTCCCACACCTGCAGCCTGCTTGCCGAACTGTTCCACGGCCTGCAGCAGTTGATCTTTGGTAAACGGTTTGGTCAGATAGTCCTGGCAGCCCACCATGCGGCCGCGCGCCTTGTCGAACACGCCGTCCTTGGAGGACAGCATCACCACGGGCGTGCTGGCAAAGCGCGCATTGCGCTTGATGATGGCGCAGGTCTGGTAGCCATCGAGCTTGGGCATCAGAATGTCGCAGAAGATCAGCTGCGGCTGATAGTCATTGACCTTGGACAAGGCGTCGAAGCCATCGTCGGCCAGCAGTACTTCGTAGCCGCCTTGCTTGAGAAAGATTTCAGCGCTGCGGCGGATGGTGTTGCTGTCATCCACCACCAGAACCCGCAGGGGTGCACTGGATGCTGTCACGGTGAAATTCCTCCCAGGTCTCTCTTTATTGGAACGAGCGTCTTGTGCACTCAGATTTCCACCATCTCGAAATCTTCTTTGCGCGCACCGCATTCCGGACAGGTCCAGTTCATGGGTACGTCTTCCCAACGGGTGTTTGGTGCGATTCCATGTTCCGGGCAGCCTTGCTCTTCGTTATAGAGCCAGCCACAGGTCAAACACATCCAAGTTTTAGGGTCGGTCACAGCTTAAAGGGGCTTCACATAGAATGCAACGATTGTATCTAGTCACAACCCCGGCCCTCACCCTTGCATTCCCGGGTGCAAACTGGGGTGCGCCATGGCACTGAACCCCAACACACCTCACGTCCCCCGTTCCATCAGCGAAGAGCCGGATGCCGAATCGGCTCCGGTCTGCGTGCTGATCTTCAACAGCAGCGACCCCTGCGGAGCCGGCGGGCTGTCTGCCGACATCGCCACCATTTCCTCGGTTGGCGGCCATGCTCTGCCCGTGGCCTGCGGCGCCTATGCGCGCGACACGGCCCGTGTCTACGAGCACTTTGCCCTCGACGACGAGGCCGTCACCGAGCAGGCCCGCTCCGTGCTGGAGGACATTCCGGTCGCGGCCATCAAAGTGGGTTTTGCGGGCAGCCCGGACAATCTGGTGGCGATCGCCGAGATCTCTTCCGACTATCCGGACATTCCCATCGTCAGCTACATGCCCGATCTGTCCTGGTGGGAGGAAGACCGGCTGGACCAGTATCTGGACGCCTTCAAAGAGCTTGTGCTGCCTCAAACCTCGGTGTTGGTTGGAAACCACAATACCCTTTGGCGCTGGCTGCTGCCCGACTGGGAACACAGCCGCCCGCCCACGGCGCGCGACATCGCCATGGCCGCCGAAGCGCTGGAAGTGCCCTATGTGCTGGTGACCGGCATCCCCCTGCCCGACCAGTTTGTGGACAATGTGCTGACCACGGCCCAGACCGTGCTGGGCAACAGCAAGTACGAGATGTTTGACGCCAGCTTCACGGGCGCCGGCGACACCCTGTCCGCGGCGCTCACGGCCTTGCTGGCCACGGGCAACGACCTGGGCACGGCCACGCTGGAAGCGCTCGAATACCTGGACCACAGCCTGGATGCAGGCTTTCGGCCCGGCATGGGCCACTATGTGCCCGACCGCCTGTTCTGGGCCCAGCCCACCGAGGACGAAGAAGACGACGGCGCCGAAGCCCAGTCCTCCGATGATGAAACCGAGACCAAGCCTATAGAAGGCTTTGTGATGCCCTCTCATGACACAAAACACTGACCTGAATCTTGCCCTGTTCGAACGCGCCAAGAGCGTGATCCCCGGCGGCGTGAATTCCCCCGTGCGCGCTTTCGCGGCGGTCGGCGGCACGCCCCGCTTTGTGCAGCGCGCCCAGGGCGCCTACTTCTGGGACCAGAACCAGCAGCAGTTCACCGACTACATAGGCTCCTGGGGCCCGATGATCCTGGGCCACGGCCACCCCGAAGTGGTGGCCGCCGTGCAGGCCGCCGTGCTCGAAGGCTTCAGCTACGGCGCACCCACCGAGCGCGAAGTGGTGCTGGCCGAGAAGATCCGCGAGCTCATGCCCTCCATGGACATGGTGCGCATGGTCAGCTCGGGCACCGAAGCCGGCATGAGCGCACTGCGCCTGGCGCGCGGCTTCACGGGCCGCAACAAGATCATCAAGTTCAACGGCTGCTACCACGGCCATGCCGATGCGCTGCTGGTCAAGGCCGGTTCGGGCCTGGCGACCTTCGGCGCCTCCTCCTCGGCCGGCGTGCCCGCCGATGTGGCCAAGGACACCGTCGTGCTCGAATACAACGACGTGGCCCAGCTCGAGGAGGCGTTTGCCAAGCTCGGCAACGAGATCGCCTGCGTGATCATGGAGCCCATCGCCGGCAATATGAACTTTGTGCGCGCCACGGTGGAATTCACGCGCCGCATCCGCGAGCTGACCAGGGAGCACGGCGCGCTGATGATCTACGACGAGGTGATGACAGGTTTCCGCGTGGCCCTGGGCGGCGCGCAGAGCGTGTACGCCAAGGAGATTGAAGGCTTTGCGCCCGACATCACAGTGATGGGCAAGGTCATAGGCGGTGGCATGCCCATGGCGGCCTTCGGCGCGCGCCGCGAGATCATGGAAAAGCTCTCGCCGCTGGGTCCGGTCTACCAGGCCGGCACGCTGTCGGGCAACCCGATCGCCACGGCCTGCGGCCTCAAGACCCTGGAGCTGATCAGCCGCCCCGGCTTCCATGCCGATCTGCACCTGAAGACCGGCCATCTGATGCAAGGCCTCAAGTCCGAGGCCAAGGCCGCGGGCATACCGTTTGCCGTGGACTGGCAGGGCGGCTTGTTCGGCTTCTATTTCCTGCCCGAGCTGCCCAAGACCTATGCCGAAGTCATGAAGACCGACGGCAAGGTGTTCAACAAGTTCTACCACGGCATGCTGGAGCGCGGCCACTACTT
>JAFAIY010000408.1 GCA_019236485.1 Comamonas sp.
TGGGGCAGTATGGCCTGGACATCGTCGGGCGCCACATAGTCGCGCCCTTCCATCAGCGCGATGGCCTTGGCGGCGCGCAGCAGCGCAATGCCGGCACGCGGCGACAGGCCCTGCGCAAACCACTGGCCGCTGCGCGTGGCCTCGATCAGGTCCTGCACATAGTTCAGCAGCGCGTCGCTGGTGTGCACGGCCAGGACCGCGGCCTGCAACCGCTGCAGCTGCTCCTGGGTGATAACGGGCTGCAGCGCATCGGCGGCGGCGCGGCGGCCGTTGCCGGTCAGCAGCCTGCGCTCGGCAGCGCGCGAAGGGTAGCCCAGGCTGATGCGCATCAGAAAGCGATCCAGCTGGCTTTCGGGCAGGGGAAAAGTGCCCAGCTGCTCCAGCGGGTTCTGGGTCGCGATCACGAAAAATGGCGCGGGCAGGCTGTGCGTGCGGCCCTCGGCCGTGACCTGGCGCTCTTCCATGGCTTCCAGCAACGCGCTCTGCGTCTTGGGACTGGCGCGGTTGATCTCGTCGGCCAGCAGCACCTGGGCGAACACCGGGCCCGGATGGAATACAAAAGCCTCGCGGCCGCGGTCGTAGATAGAGACGCCCGTGAGGTCGCTGGGCATGAGGTCGGCCGTGAATTGCACGCGCGAGAACTGTAGGCCGAAGCTGTGGGCCAGAGCATGGGCCAGCGTGGTTTTGCCGACGCCGGGCACGTCCTCAATCAGCAGATGTCCCCCGGCCAGCAGGCAGGCGACACCATCCCTGACCTGATCCGGTTTGCCTTCCATTACCGTGTTAAGCTGACTTAAAAGCGCATAAATGGTGTTCTGTGCATGCATAGAGCGAACATATCCTAAATAGGCGATAGCGGAGACATGACAGTGGGCAAGACAGGATATTTCTCCCACCGGGATTGCTGGTTGCATGAGATGGGTCCGGGCCACCCGGAATGCCCGGCACGGCTGGACGCGATCGAGGACCGGCTGCTGATCACGGGGGTTGGCGATGCGCTGGAGCGCTGCGAGGTGCCCGAGGCCTCGCTGGCCGATATCGAACTGGCCCACGACCCCATGCATATCGCGGCCCTGCAGGGCCTGACGGACCGGCTGGTGCAGGAGCTGGCCGCGGGCGGGCCCGAGCACCGGCAGCTGGATACCGATACCTCGATCAATCGCTACACCTTCAAGGCCGCGCTGCGCTCCGCGGGTGCGGCGCTGGCCGCGACCGATGCCGTGCTGGCCGGCGAGCTGGAGAATGCGTTCTGCGCGGTGCGCCCGCCGGGTCACCATGCAACGCGCAACCAGGCCATGGGCTTTTGCTTTTTCAACAATGTGGCCATAGGCGTCAAATATGCGCTGGAGCGCCACCAGCTCAAGCGCGTGGCGGTGATCGACTTTGATGTGCATCATGGCAACGGCACGGAAGATATTCTGGCCGGCGATGAGCGCGTGCTCATGTGCGGCATTTTCCAGCATCCGTTCTACCCGTTCAGCGGCGACAAGGATCCGGCGCCGAACATGGTGAACGTGCCCGTGCCCGCCTACACCAAGGGCATGGATATCCGCGAGATCGTGGAGATGATGTGGATCCCGCGCCTGGAGGCCTTCAAGCCCGAGATGATCTTCATCAGCGCCGGCTTCGATGCGCATCGCGAGGACGATATGGGCCAGCTGGGCATGACGGAAAACGACTTTGCCTGGATCACGGCGCGGGTGAAGGACATCGCGCGGCGCTTTGCCAAGGGGCGCATTGTTTCCTGCCTCGAGGGCGGCTATGTGATGGAGCCGCTGGCGCGCAGCGTGGAGGCGCATATCAGGGTGCTGGCCGATATCTAGTTCCGGGAGATGGGTCCGACCCGGGCCGGACCTTCCTCTATGCCTTTATGAATGGAGACGGCGGTGAATGATTCGTTGGTGACACTGGAGCGGGACGAGCGCGGCGTAGTGCGTTTGACGCTCAATGATCCGCAGCGCTTCAATGCGCTGAGTGCGGAAATGCTCGCTGCCCTGCAGAGCGCCCTGGACGCTATTGCCCGGGACGAACAGGTGCGCGTGGTGGTGCTGGCCGCTGCGGGCAAGGCGTTCTGCGCGGGCCACAACCTCAAGGACATGGCGGCCAACACCGTGCTGGCCTATTACCAGCAGCTGTTTGCCCAGTGCAGCCGCGTGATGCTGTCGCTACAGAAGCTGCCCGTGCCCGTCATCGCGCGGGTGCAGGGCATTGCGACGGCGGCGGGCTGCCAGCTGGTGGCGCAGTGCGATCTGGCCGTGGCCGCCAGCGAGGCGCGCTTTGCGACCAGCGGCATCCAGTACGGCCTGTTCTGCTCCACGCCCAGCGTGCCCCTGGTGCGCAACATGCCCATCAAGCAGTCCATGGAAATGCTGCTGACCGGCGAATTCATCGATGCGGCAACGGCTCTGCACCACGGCCTGCTCAACCGTGCCGTGCCCGCAGAACAGCTGGATGCTGCGGTCGAGGAACTGGTGGCGGCGATTGTGAGCAAGCCGCGCATGGCTATCCGCATGGGCAAGGAACTGGTCTACCGCCAGCGCGAGATGGGGCTGGAGTCGGCCTATCAGCTGGCCGGCCAGACCATGGCCACCAATATGATGGATGTGGATGCGCAGGAGGGCGCCCAGGCCTTTGCGCAGAAGCGCAAGCCGCAGTGGTCGTCCTGAGCCCGTCCGTTTGAACGACGAGAGCCGTGCGCCGCAGTGTTAGCGTGTGGGCTGGCTGGGAGCAGGCGCGGCGTCCGCTCACTTTCGGACCTAGGTTTTACCCTAGTCTGACTCGTGAGTGACCTCGTATTTCGGCAAAGTCATGCATAAAATAGAACGATCGTTCTTTTTGTTGCGTGCAGCCGATGCAATGCGACCCCGCACATCTCCGGAAAGAATGCCTGGAATTGTGTGGAGTGTGTTGCAGCGCCGCATAAAATGAATCCAGTTTACGTAAACGTCAATGCAGTAATCATTAAGGAGCCGCAGCAATGAAGGTATTGGTCCCTGTCAAGCGCGTGGTGGACTACAACGTCAAGGTCCGCGTGAAATCGGACGGCACGGGTGTGGACATCGCCAACGTCAAGATGAGCATGAACCCCTTTGACGAAATCGCCGTCGAGGAAGCCGTGCGCCTGAAGGAAAAAGGCGTGGTGACCGAAGTCATCGCCGTCTCCTGCGGTGTGGCCCAGTGCCAGGAAACCCTGCGCACGGCCATGGCCATCGGTGCCGATCGCGGCATCCTGGTCGAGACCGATGCCGAGCTG
>JAFAIY010000419.1 GCA_019236485.1 Comamonas sp.
CCAGCAGGGCATCAATCAAGTCTTCCAGCACGCGGATGAAGTCCGCGTCCAACGCGGACAACTCCTGCCTGGAAGACTGTTCCGAGGGCTGCGAATCGCTTTTATCCATCTGGTTTATCAACTCCAGGGGTGCACCAGCACCCCGATCATCACTGGCGGGCCGGCTGCCCGTTCATCGCACCGATCACGGGGGTCAGATTGGTGGTATCGGGCACGGAAGACTGGCAGCTGCGCAGCAGATCATCGGGCAGAACCAGTGCCTGCTGCTCCTCGGGACGGCTGTCATCGTGAGGCTGGGCCAGACCCAGCGCTGGCAGTATCTCGCTGGACAGCGTCAGCCACTGGTATTCCGCCTTCTTCAAATCGTACTGACCCTTGACCAAGGCGCGCTGGGCGTCAAACAGCTCGTTCTCGGTGTTGAGCAAATCCAGCAGCGTGCGCTGGCCGAGCTTGAACTGCTGCTGATAAGCCACGCGCACCTTGGCGGTGGACAGCACATGTTCGCGCAGGAAAGGCATTTGCTGACGCATGCGCTCCATATTGTTCCAGGTGATGGACAGCTCCTGCTGCAGATTACGGCAGGTGTAGTCGCGCACATCCTGTGCGGCATAGGTCTGGGCAATGGTCTGGCGCAGACGCGCCTCATCGGCGCCACCGCGATAGAGGTTGTAGGTCAGCAGCAGCTGAATGCGGGAGCTCTGCACATCCCAGTAGATTGGCGAATTCTGGTCTCGGTCGCGCCCCGTCGAGGCCAGCAATTCCAGCTTGGGCATATGCGCGCCCTTGGCGGCCTTCTGTCCGGACTCGGCCGCCTGCAGCAGCGCCTGCTTGGACAACAGCACAGGGCTGGCACGCAGCGAGTTTCCAAAATCCTTGGTGGCGCCAGACGCGGGGATCTTGGCCGTCACCTCCGGCACCGGGTCCATCGTCGCTGCCGGATATTCACCGACCAGGCGGCGATAACGCTGCAACACATCATTGAGGTTGTTGCTCTCGGTCATCAGATTGGTCTGAGCCAGGGACAGACGGCCACTGGCCTGCTCCAGATCCACACCCCGGCCCACGCCCGATTGCTGACGTTCACGCAGCTGGCCCAGTGTGGCCTGGTGGGTAGCGAAGTTCTCGCGCGCCAGCCGCTCCATCTCCCGGTAGCGCTGCACATCCAGATAGGCGCCCACGGTATCGTTGGCCAGGCTTTCCGTGGTGGCACGCAGGTCATAGAACTTGGAAAGCTTCTCGAAGCCCAGCTGACGAACATTGCTGGTGGTGGTGAAGCCATCAAAAATCATCTGGCGCAGCTGAAGACTCCAGCCAGGACGATTCCAGTTCTGGGAAGGCAGGTCCTGTATGTTGTGACGCCATTCCTTGCCCACCCAGCCCTGGGCTGTCACCTGCGGACGCAAGCCGCCGCTGGCCACGTTCTGCCCTTCCACAGATGAATTGAAGTCCTGGAAACGGGCCTGCACCTCAGGATGGGTCATCAGCACCTTTTCCACCACTGCCTGCAGACCTGTGCCTTGCGCATTGGCCTGTTCTTTAGTCATGGCCGTCTGAGCCATGCCCCCCCCAGCCCACGACGCGATGCCCAAAGATGCCACCACTTGTGCAATTTGGCTGAACTTCATTTTTATACCCTCGATGGTTGGCTCCGGCCGGGCGATGCCAGACCTCTCCGGTCATGCCACATGACCGGTTCCATGACCAAGAACGCCGCATCGCGTTCCGACCGGGAGCCGTTATTAATGGTGATCGCCGCGCATGGCCACCAAAGCAGCAGCACGTCACGACCAGAAAATCAAAGCATGGAATCACTCGGTTCCATGGTCTACAACCATGTTTGCGCTATGCCTCAATGGACTCGGACCGACTTGAGTCAATACGGCACCAAGAGCACTTGCAGTCAGGGTGCCCGGAAACTGGCACGCGGGGACTGCTTTGGGGTCAGAGCGACAACGATGGAGCAGACAGGCTGTAAAGCAGAGACAGGCTAGATACAGCTCATTTGGAGATTTTCCTTTCCACAGGGGCAAGGCGGAGCCTCCGGTTTCCGGCCGGTGTTCTTTACGCATAACCTTGCATATGAAACCGTGCGTTGATGATCAGATCTCCTTGCACGACCACTAAACAATCGGTTTCAAGTGCAAATTTATCACAATCATTGCGAATAAATGTTTCAAAAAAAATGTCAAACAATCTCGCGGAGCATTAGCAGGAAGCGCCACCAGCTTTGCAGCACATCGAGACGCGAGCGGCTCGCACGGCTGCAGCAAGCACCTACTTGATCGCGTCAATTCCCGAGCGCGCAAATCGCAGCAGTGGGTCGATTAACGACATTAAGTTCCCATCAGCCAATTGCACTTTGGCCTTGAGCCGTGCTTTTCTGCATGCATCTGGGCTTTAAATGCATGAGCAATCCAGATGGCTGTGTTTCCGCAATTGCAGCCTAGCGATATCGACACGTTCTGGCCTCAGATACTCTGCACCCAACGCCATGAACAGATCTGCATTCGCCTGGAACCAAGAGCGCACGATCCATCCAGCGCTTGCTGGGACCATGCACAGCTGATTCAAGCACCAACAATTTCGGCAGAAAAGAAAAAGGGTTCCTAGCTCAAAGCTAGGAACCCTTGTCTATATGGTCGGAATGGCGGGATTCGAACTCGCGACCCCTTGCACCCCATGCAAGTGCGCTACCAGGCTGCGCTACATTCCGAAGACTTGAATTATATACAGTTTTTTGAGCTCACAGTGAAAGTAGCG
>JAFAIY010000260.1 GCA_019236485.1 Comamonas sp.
CATGGATGCGGGCTTTGACGGCGTGGAGCTGCACGGCACCAGCGGCTATCTGTGCATGCAGTTCATGAGCTCCGGGGTCAACCGGCGCAGCGACGAGTACGGCGGCAATGCAGCCAACCGCGTGCGCTTTGCGGCGGAATGCCTGGCAGCCATGGGCGATGCGATCGGGGCCGAACGCGTGGGCCTGCGCCTGAATCCGGGCAACACCTATAACGACACCTCGGATGAGAACTCCGCCGCCACCCATGCCGAGCTGATGCGCAAGGCCGCCGGGCAGGGCATTGCCTATCTGCATGTGATGCGCGCCGTGTTCGATCCCGGCATCGACGCCTTCAAGCTGGCGCGCGAGAACTTCGGCGCCAACCTCATACTCAACGACGGCTTCGATGCACAAAGCGCCGAAGCCGCGCTGCAGGCCGGTGAGGGCCAGGCCGTCTCATTTGCGCGCCACTTCATCGCCAACCCCGATCTGGTGCGGCGCATGCGCCTGGGTCTGCCGCTGTCCAAGTTTGAGCGCAAGACTCTCTATACGGCCGGCGCCGAGGGCTACAACGACTACGCCCCGGCAGCCGAGGCGCAGCCGGCCTGATCGCTAAAAGCCTGGCGCCGCCGGCGCCAGGATGACACCGTGTTCATCGTGTTGGCCGCATTTCCTTCGGGGATGCGGCTTTTTTTATGGTTGCGGCAACTGTCGCCGGGATGTCGGATCGGACTGCCTCAAGCAGTCGCATGGATTTCAGGGTATTTCCCGACAATAGCCGTCATTCAACGCATAGCTGCTATCAATTTTGCCGAAAAAGAGCGACTTCGTTAGTCTCAACGGACGATGTTGGCAAAGGCTCTCATCCCCAGAATCCTCAGCATCACTAAAAGGATTTGGGTTGGAGGCCCCGACATCATGATGGAAATACGTGGACTGGCGTACGTTGTTGCCGAGAGCTCTGATTTGGATCGCTGGGTCGGCTATGCACGCGATGTGCTTGGCATGATGCCCAGCACCACGGCCGACGGCGATCTGCTGATCAAGATGGATGAGCGTCAATTCCGCTTCCAGGTTCAGCCTGGCAGCAATGACAAGTACTCGGCATCCGGCTGGGAAGTGGCCAACCAGGAAGCCTTTGAGCAGGCGCTGAAGGTGCTGCAGGCTGCCGACGTGCACTACGAGATCGGCAGCCCCGAGCTGTGCGCCAAGCGCCATGTGCAGCAGCTGGCCGTGGTGATGGACCCATCGGGCAACCGCCACGAGATCGTCTGGGGCTTCAAGTCCGACTTCGTCCACTTTGCCTCGCCTCAAGGGGTGTCGCGTTTCATCACCGGCGACTATGGCCTGGGCCATACCGTGCTGCCGGCTCCCGACTTCGACAAGACTGTGGCCTTTGCGCGCGATGTGCTGGGTTTCGGCCTGTCGGACATCTACAACTTCAAGCCCGCGGGCGATGCCGGTCCCACGATCCGCATCCACTTCTTCCACTGCGCCAACGGCCGCCACCACAGCCTGGCGCTGGCCGAGTTCCCTTCGGCCGCGGGCTGCGTGCACGTGATGGTCGAGGTGGACAACATGCCCGAGGTGGGCCGCGCCATGGACCGCATGCAAAAAAGCCAGGTCAAGCTGTCCGCCACCCTGGGCCAGCACACCAACGACAAGATGATTTCGTTCTACATGAAGACCCCCTCGAACTTCGATCTCGAGTTCGGCTATGGCGGCGCCATCATCGACTGGGACCAGCACATCACGCATGAGTTCACGACCGTAAGCCTTTGGGGGCACGACT
The DNA here is from genome assembly GCA_019236485.1 of Comamonas sp. Taxonomy (GTDB): domain Bacteria; phylum Pseudomonadota; class Gammaproteobacteria; order Burkholderiales; family Burkholderiaceae_C; genus Comamonas. Next base: position 1,773 of record JAFAIY010000260.1, read on the forward strand.
TCAGCGTGGGCCGCCCCGAAAGCAACAAACAGGAGGCATGAGACATGGCCAATAAATTGATGACGGCAAAAGAGGTTGTGGCATCCATCAAGGATGGCATGACGATTGGCATCGGTGGCTGGGGGCCGCGCCGCAAGCCCATGGCCCTGGTGCGCGAGCTGTTGCGCAGCCCCGTCAAGGACCTGACCGTGGTCGCCTATGGCGGTGCCGATGTGGGCATGCTCTGCGCGGCCGGCAAGGTCAAGAAGCTGGTCTTCGCCTTCGTCTCGCTGGACTTCATCCCGCTCGAGCCCTATTTCCGCAAGGCCCGCCAGAGCGGCGCCATCGAGGTCATGGAGATCGACGAAGGCCATATGGTGCTGGGCCTGAAGGCCGCGGGCATGCGAATTCCCTACATCCCCACCCGCGTGGGCCTGGGCACCGACGTGCTCAAGCACAACAACGGCATCAAGCTGATCGAGTCTCCCTACGACGGCAAGGAATGGCTGGCCATGCCGGCCATCAGTCTCGACGTGGCCCTGCTGCATGTGGACCGCGCCGATGCGCGCGGCGTGTGCCAGATCGCCGGTCCCGACATCTATATGGACGACCTGTTCGCGCGCGCCGCGAAGAACACCTATGTGAGCTGCGACGAACTCGTGGAGTCCAGCAGCTTCGAGTCGGCCGAGGCCGCGCGCCTGGTGTTCTGGGAGCGTTCCGAAACCACGGGCGTGGTGCATCTGCCCGGCGGTGCTCACCCAACCTCCTGCGCGCCGCTGTACGGCTTTGACGTCAAGCACTTCAAGGAGTACGTGGCCAGCAGCAAGGAAGAGGGCGGCTGGGGCGACTACCAGCAAAAGTACCTGCAGTGCACGGAGCAGGAATATCTGGAAAAAGTGGGTGGCATGGAGGCGATCAAGCGCCTGCCCTTGCCCGTGTTCTGAGGAGGCGGAAGATGAGTGAAATTGCATTGGTGGATCGCGTCATCTGCGCCGCGGCACGTGCCTGGGAAAACGACGGCGAGGTGCTGGCCACGGGCATTGGCCTGGTGCCGCGCCTGGCGGCCTCGCTGTGCATGAAGTCGCTGAACCCGGACCTGATGATGACGGACTCCGAGGCCTGGATCGTCAGCGAACCCGTGCCCGTGGGGCCGCGCGGCGACTACCAGATCAAGCGCGAAACCTGGATGGGCTTCTCGCGCATCTTCGACAATGTCTGGGGCGGCAAGCGCCACGCCATGGTGGGTCCGGTGCAGGTGGACCGCTTCGGCCAGGGCAATATCTCCATGGTCGGCAGCGACTACGCGCGGCCCAAGTCCATGATGCTGGGCGTGCGCGGCTTTCCGGGCAACTCGATCAACCACGCCAATTCCTTCTTCGTGCCCAACCACAGCACCAAGGTGTTTGTGGCAGGCGAGGTGGATGCCGTGGGCTCGGTAGGCTACAACCCCGCGCGTCTGGCCAAGGGCTGGACTCTGGAGGAGACCACCGACATCCGCTTCATCTTCACCAACCTCTGCGTGCTGGACTTTGGCGGCCCCGGCTATCAGGCGCGCCTGCTGTCCCTGCATCCCGGCGTGAGCGTGGAGCAGGTGCAGCAAGCCACGGGCTTTCCCCTGCACATCCCCGAGCGCGTGGGCGTGACGCCCGATCCCACGCCCGAGCAGCTGGCATTGCTGGCCCAGCTCGATCCGCACAATCTGCGCGCGACAGCGATGGGAGCCTGAGATGGAAAATGCGGCTGCCAGCGAATTCGTGACGCGCGAGGACCAGGCTGTCTACGAGACGCAAGAGCCCGTGCTCTACAGCGTGGACAACGGCGTCGCCACGGTCACCATGAACCGGCCCACGTTCAACAACGTGCAGAACTCGCAGATGACCTATGCGCTGGATGCCGCGTTCCGCCGCGCCACCGACGACGATGGCGTCAAGGTCATCGTGCTGCGCGGCGTGGGCAAGCATTTCAGCGCGGGCCACGACATAGGCACGCCGGGCCGCGACATCAACAAGCCGTTCGAGCGCGTGCATCTGTGGTGGGACCACACCAACAAGCCCGGCGGCGAGCAGCTGTTCGCGCGCGAGCAGGAGGTGTACCTGGGCATGTGCCGCCGCTGGCGCGACATCCCCAAGCCCATGATCGCCATGGTGCAGGGTGCCTGTGTGGCCGGCGGCCTGATGCTGGCCTGGGTCTGCGACCTGATCGTGGCCAGCGACGATGCTTTCTTCCAGGATCCCGTGGTGCGCATGGGCATTCCCGGGGTCGAGTACTTCGCCCATGCGCATGAGCTGCACCCGCGCATCGCCAAGGAGTTTCTGCTGCTGGGCGAGCGCATGGGGGCCGAGCGCGCCTACCAGATGGGCATGGTCAACCGCGTCGTGCCGCGTGCCGAACTCGAGGCTCAGGTCCATGCCATGGCCCAGCGCCTGGCGGCCCAGCCGCGCCTGGGCCTGGCGCTGACCAAGATGGTGGTCAACAAGGCCGAAGAGCTGCAGGGCCTGCGCTCCACCATGGACATGGCCTTCGGCTATCACCACTTTGCCCACGCTCACAGCCAGGCCATGGGCCAGGGCCAGCTGGGCGGCCAGGACGCGAAGTCCATGGCCAGCGCCAACAAGAAGGAGGCCGCGCAATGAGCGAGGTCAATGCACTGCGCACGCCCCTGTGCGATCTGCTGGGCTGCCGCTATCCCATCATCCAGACCGCCATGGGCTGGGTCGCCGGCTCGGACCTGGTGGCCGCGACCACCAATGCCGGCGGCTTCGGCTTTCTGGCCGG
>JAFAIY010000573.1 GCA_019236485.1 Comamonas sp.
GGCCGATGGGCCGCCGCTCGCGCTGCTGCCCGCGCCGCCGCTGCGGCTGCCGCCGGTGCCGCTGTGGTCGCTGCCGCCACTGCCGGAGCCGCTGCCCGCACCGCCGGCCAGACCCTGCAGGCGTGCCAGTTCGGCCTTGCGGCGGGCATCCGCCTCCTTGGCGTCCTTAGCTTCCTTGGCCGCCTTGTCGGCCGCGGCTTTCTCCTTGGCGGCTTTTTCGGCCTTTTCCGCTTTTTCCTTCTCGGCTTTTTCCTTGGCTGCCTTTTCCTTGGCGGCCTTTTCCTTGGCGGCCTTGTCCTTTTCGACCTTCTCCTTTTCCGCCTTTTCCTTGGCTGCCTTGTCCTTCTTTTCCTGCTCGAGCTTTTCGCGGTGTTCTTTCTCGGCCTTCTCGGCTTTGTCCGCCTTCTGCTTTTCCAGCTTGTCCTGGCGGGCCTTCTCAGCCTTCTCGGCCTTTTCCTTCTCGAGCTTGGCCTCGTGCTCCTTCTCGGCCTTGGCCTTGCGCTCGCGCTCCTCGCGCGCTTCCTGCTCGGCTTTTTCCTTTTTCTGCTGTTCCAGCTTCTTCTTTTTGGCCAGCGCTATCTCGGCCTCATGTTCATCGTCATGGGCCTGGACCTTGGGGGCCGGCGCTGGCGTGGGGACAGGCGCGGCCACGGGTTCGGGAACCGGTGGCGGCGGAGGAGGCTCGGGTGTCGGTTCGGGAACGGGTTCGGGCGGAGCCGGTGGCGGCGTCACGGCGGCGGAGGCCGGGGCGGCACTGCTCCAGACCTCGGCCGCGACCATGGCTTCTTCGACTTCCTTGGGGGGGCGCACCGTCCACAGCAGGGCCGCAATCAGCAGCCCGTGCGCGGCCAGGGCCAGCGACCAGGAGCGTGCCCGGCCCCGGGAGCGGGGCGGTGCAAACTGATCGCGATCTTGCTGGTGAGGCATGGTGACTTGGTGGTCCGCGCTGGCTGCAGGTTCAACCATGCAGTCGAGCGCAGAGCTTCATGAGGATGGGATCAATTGCTGGAGGAGACCACGCCAAAGGCAATGCGCTTGACGCCGGCCTTGGAAAGCGTGGTGTGGGCCTTCATGACCTCGTCGAAGGGCAGGCCCTTGTCGGCCACGATCTGGATGGCGCTGTCCTCGCCCTGGCCTTCTTGCCAGGACTGGGCCAGGCCCTTGAGGTCGTCGAGCTTCACGGACTGGGTGTTGTCGCCGTTCTTGAACTTGACGCTGCCGTCCTTGTCCAGCAGCACATAGGCGATGTTCTTGGTCGGCGGGCGCGAGGACTTGCCGGCGCTGGGCACGTTGATGGAGCCCGGCGTGAGCATGGGGGCCGTCACCATGAAGATGATGAGCAGCACCAGCATCACGTCGATGAACGGCACCATATTGATTTCGTTGACGGTGCGGCGATTGCGGCCGCGTGAACTCATGGCTGGCATGGAGTCACTCCTTGCTGTGCGCCATCAATGGCCCGAGGCACTGGTGGTGGCGCCCACATTGCGCTGCAGGATGTTGGAGAACTCTTCGATGAAGGTCTCTTCCTGGCTGGCGATGCGGTCGATGTTGTGGGCGTAGCGGTTATAGGCCGTCACGGCCGGAATGGCGGCGAACAGGCCCATGGCCGTGGCCACCAGGGCTTCGGCAATACCGGGGGCCACGGTGGCCAGCGTGATCTGCTCCATATTGGCAAAGCCCGTGAAGGCGTGCATCACGCCCCAGACGGTGCCGAACAGGCCCACATAGGGCGAGACCGAGGCCACGGTGCCCAGAAAGGACAGGCCGGACTCGATCTCGTCGAGCTCGCGCTGGAAGCTGGCGCGCATGGCGCGGCGCGTGCCGTCCATCAGCGTGGCGACGTCGCCGATGCGGCGTTCGCGCAGCTTCTGGTACTCGCGCATGCCGCTCGCAAAAATGCGCTCCATGGGGCCGCCGCTCTTGGCGTTGTGGGCCGCCGAGGTATAGAGGTCGTTGAGGCTGGTGCCGGACCAGAAGTCCTGCTCGAAGTTGTCGTTGAGCGCGCGCACGCGCTTCAAGGTCTGGGCCTTGCGGAAGATGGTGGCCCAGCTGGCGATGGATGCGACCACCAGTATCAGCATGACCATTTGTACCACCCAGCTGGCCTGCATGACGAGGCTCAGGATGGACATGTCTTGGGAGTTCATGAAAGTTGCTCCAGGATGCGGTTCGGAATTCTCGCGGGGCGCATGGTCGAGCCATCCACCCACCCAATTCGGATGGAGCCCGCGCACAGCAGCGTGGGCTCGCTTGATTGATCGTCGGTATTCAGCAGCAGCGCCTGCTGCGTGATTGTGAGCGAAGCACGACCGGCGCTTTGCAGCTTTGCGGTAACAAGGAGTTGGTCGTCCAGCCGTGCCGGGCGCAGGTATTCGAGTTGCGCAGAGGTTACGACAAAGATTCCGCCGGTTTGTTCCCGCAGGCTGTGCTGGGCTATGCCCAGCGATCTCAGCCATTCGGTGCGCGCGCGCTCGAAGAACTTGAGATAGTTGGCGTAGAACACGACGCCGCCGGCATCGGTGTCCTCCCAGTAGATTCTTATCGGAAACGTGAATCCCCCCTGAGCGACTGCGTCGCTTCCCCTCGCCGGGCACCCCCCAAGGGGGACAATGCCTTCGCTGGGGCAGCCCATGCTGTGGGGCGGCCCTTGCTCGGCATTTCTGACCGTTGCGCCGGTGTCATGCGACAGGGCGTTTAGCTTACTTTGCGTCATCAAAGGTTCAGCCCAGCAGTTTCTTCATGCGGGCCACGGCTTCCTGCAGCTGTTCCATGGAGTTGGCCGTGGAAAAGCGCACGAAGTCCGCGGTTTCGGCCTGGCCGAAGTCGCGCCCCGGCGTGATGGCCAGATGGGCGCGGTCCATGAGCGCATAGGCAAAATCCCAGCTGCCCTGCACGCCCAGCTTGGCCGCGGCCGCGCGGCAGTCGGCCCAGGCGTAGAAAGCGCCGTCGGGCTTGACGGGTACGGGCAGGCCGATGGATTCCAGCGCCGGAATGAAGTAGTCGCGCCTGGCCTTGAACTCGGCGCGGCGGCGTTCGTACTCGGCAATGCTCTCGGGCTCGAAGCAGGCCAGGGCCGCGTATTGCGACACGGTGCTGGCGCAGATGAACAGATGCTGGGCCAGCATCTCTATAGGGGCGGCCAGGGACTCGGGCACCACCATCCAGCCCAGGCGCCAGCCTGTCATATTGAAATACTTGCTGAAGCTGTTGATGGAGATGATGTCCTCACCCAATTCCAGCGCCGATTTGCCGAAGGCTTCGTCGTAGGACAGGCCCAGGTAGATCTCGTCGACGATGGTCAGCCCGCCTTTGGCGCGCACCACCTCATGGATGCGGCGCAGCTCGTCGGGCGCGATCGAGGTGCCCGTGGGGTTGGAGGGCGAGGCCAGCATCACGCCGCGCGTGCGCTCGCCCCAGGCGGCCTGCACCTTGTCGGCGCTGAGCTGGAAACGCTCGGCGGCCGAGGAGGGAATCAACACCGGACTGCCCTCGGCCGCCGACACGAAGTGGCGGTTGCAAGGGTAGCTCGGGTCGGGCATCAGCACCTCGTCACCCGCATCGATCAGGGCCAGGCAGGCCAGCTGCAGCGCGGCCGAGGCGCCGGCCGTGATGATGATGCGCCTGGCCGGCACCTCCACGCCAAAGCGGCTGGCGTACCAGGCGCTGATGCGCTCGCGCAGCTCGGGCAGGCCCGGCGCCTGGGTGTACTGGGTGCGGCCCGCGCGTATGGCGCGCTCGGCGGCCTCCTGTACCAGCGGCGGCGCACCGAAGTCGGGCTCGCCGATGTTCAGATAAATCATGGGCGAGCCGCTGGCCGCGGACTGGCGCGCGATTTCCTGGGCACGCTTGGCCATTTCCATGACGTAAAAAGGTTCGATGCGCTGGGCGCGGCGTGAAAGCTGCATGACGGGCAAACGAGGTTGGCTTGCTGAGTCCTCTGGAAGCCGGGCTCAGAAGGCTGTTGGAGGTGGGCTACATGGCCGGCATGCGTGGTGCGGCGCTGGAGCATGGGCCGGCCGCCCTGCAGCGAGGACCCCTCCCGGGCCGGGAGGGAAGGCGGCGAAGCCGCTCAGGGAGCGCTTTTCCTGTCGTGCTCCACCTCGGTGCTGCGCAGCTGGGGCGCGAGGCCGTTGAGCACGGCGTTCACATATTTGTGGCCGTCGGTGCCGCCGAATTCCTTGGCCAGCTCGATGCACTCGTTGAGCACCACGCGCCAGGGCACGTCGGGGCAGTGCTGGAACTCGTACACGCCTATCCACATGCAGGCATGC
>JAFAIY010000613.1 GCA_019236485.1 Comamonas sp.
TATGCATGCCAGCCTGCCCGAGGGCTGGACTCGCCTCAAGGGCGCGCGCATCACCACCGACATGGTCACGGTGACGGGTACCGAGAACTTCCTCATGGCCGCAGCGCTGGCTGAGGGCGAGACCGTGCTCGAAAACGCGGCCATGGAGCCCGAAATCCCCGATCTGGCCGAAATGCTGATCAAGATGGGTGCCAAGATCTCCGGCCACGGCACCAGCCGCATCGTGATCCAGGGTGTGGACAAGCTGCACGGTTGCACCCATGAGGTGGTGGCCGACCGCATCGAGGCCGGCACCTTCCTCTGCGCCGTGGCGGCCACGGGCGGCGCAGCCATGCTGCACCATGCGCGCGCCGACCATCTGGGCGCCGTGATCGACAAGCTCAAGGACGCGGGCGTGAACGTGGAATGCGTGGACGGCGGCCTCAAGGTCAGCGCCAGCGGCAAGCTCAAGGCCCAGAGCTTCCGCACCACCGAATATCCGGGCTTCCCCACCGATATGCAGGCCCAGTTCATGGCGCTGAATCTGGTTGCCGAAGGCGCCAGCGTGGTGACCGAGACGATTTTTGAAAACCGTTTCATGCATGTCAACGAGATGCGCCGCCTGGGCGCGACCATCACCACCGACGGCCGGGTCGCGACCATCGAAGGCGGCAAGCGCCTGAGCGGCGCCACGGTGATGGCGACGGACCTGCGCGCCTCGGCCAGCCTGGTCATCGCGGGCCTGGTGGCCGAGGGCGAGACCCTGGTGGACCGCATCTACCACCTGGACCGTGGCTACGACCGCATGGAAGACAAGCTGCGCGCCCTGGGTGCCGAAATTGAAAGAGTTTCGCAATGACGATCACCATCGCCCTGTCCAAGGGCCGCATTTTCGAAGAGACCGTGCCTCTGCTGGCGGCCGCCGGCATTGCCGTCACGGAAGACGTGGAGAAGTCGCGCAAGCTGATTTTCGAAACCAATCAGAGCGATGTGCGCGTGGTGCTGGTGCGCGCCTCGGACGTGCCCGTGTATGTGCAGTACGGCGGCGCGGACCTGGGCGTGTCGGGCCTGGACTCGCTGATCGAGCATGGCGGCCAGGGCCTGTACCAGCCGCTGGACCTGCAGATCGCCAAGTGCCGCGTCAGCGTGGCCGTGCGCAACGGTTTTGACTACCAGCTGGCGGTCAAGCAGGGCGCGCGCCTGCGCATCGCCACCAAGTACCCCGAGATCGCGCGCAATTTCTTCGCCAAGAAGGGCGTGCACGTGGACATGGTCAAGCTCTACGGCTCCATGGAGCTGGCGCCGCTGACCGGCATGGCCGATGCCATCGTCGACCTGGTGTCCACCGGCAACACGCTCAAGGCCAACGATCTGGTCGAGGTCGAGCCCATCATGGACATCAGCTCGCGTCTGGTGGTCAATCAGGCCTCGCTCAAGCTCAAGCAGGAGCCGCTGCGCCACATCATCGATGCGTTTGCCGCAGCGGTCGCTGCCAAGAACAACTGAGTTTTCTTTTCCTAGCCCCTTGGTGATTACTATGGAATTCGTAGCTGCTCCCGCCCGTCTGTCAACCGCTGATGCATTATTCGAACATGATTTTGCACAGCGTCTGCATTGGTCGGCGGACACGGACGCGGCCATCGAACAGCGCGTGGCCGAGATCCTGGCCGATGTGCAGCAGCGTGGCGACGCGGCCGTGCTCGAATACACGGCCCGCTTCGATGGCCTGACGGCGACATCCATGGCGGCACTGGAGCTCAAGCAGGACGAACTCAAGGCCGCTTTCGACAGTCTGCCTGCAGAGCAGCGCGAGGCCCTGGAATCCGCGGCACGCCGTGTGCGCAGCTACCACGAGGCGCAGAAGAAGGCGAATGGCGAAAGCTGGAGCTACCGCGACGAGGACGGCACCTTGCTGGGCCAGAAGGTCACGCCGCTGGACCGCGTGGGCATTTACGTGCCCGGCGGCAAGGCAGCTTATCCGTCCAGCGTGCTGATGAACGCCATTCCCGCCCATGTAGCCGGCGTGCAGGACATCATCATGGTCGTGCCTACGCCTCAAGGTCAGAAGAACCCGCTGGTGCTGGCCGCAGCCTATGTGGCCGGCGTGCACCGCGCCTTCACCATAGGCGGCGCCCAGGCCGTGGCGGCCCTGGCATACGGCACGGCCACCGTGCCCAAGGTGGACAAGATCACCGGCCCCGGCAACGCCTATGTGGCCAGCGCCAAGAAGCGCGTGTTCGGCATCGTGGGCATAGACATGATTGCCGGCCCTTCGGAGATACTGGTGCTGGCCGACGGCACGACCCCGCCCGAATGGGTGGCCATGGATCTGTTCAGCCAGGCCGAGCACGACGAACTTGCCCAGTCCATTCTGCTGTGTCCCGATGCTGCCTATATTGACGCCGTGCAGCGCGAGATCGACCGCCTGCTGCCCGAGATGCCGCGCCAGGCCATCATCGCCAAGAGCCTGACGGACCGCGGCGCCCTGATCCTCACCAAGGACATGGAAGAGGCTTGCGCGATCAGCAACCGCATCGCGCCCGAGCACCTGGAAGTCTCCAGCCGTGACCCGCACCGCTGGGAGCCGCTGCTGCGCCATGCGGGCGCCATCTTCCTGGGTGCCTATACCAGCGAAAGCCTGGGCGACTACTGTGCCGGTCCCAACCATGTGCTGCCCACCAGCGGCACGGCGCGCTTCAGCTCGCCCTTGGGTGTGTATGACTTCCAGAAGCGCAGCAGCCTCATCGAAGTCAGCGAAGCCGGTGCCCAGGTGCTCGGCAAGACCGCTGCCGTGCTCGCCTATGGCGAAGGCCTGCAAGGGCATGCGCGCGCTGCCGAGATGCGCCTGAAGTAAGCCTGCGGATGCTTCGCGACCCAGCCGTGGCTTGTCCACGGCTTTTTTATTTCTGCAGGGCAGTGCTGCATGGCTTGCTGCAAATCATCTCCAGATGTTTCATGAGATTGCCAAACCGGGATTTGCCGCGACACTCGGGCAGCTGCGCCGCGGCGAACTGTTCAAGAGCCATTCAAAAAAGAGGAGCGTGAAGATGAATCAAGCCGTGACATCCCGGCGTCTGCGTTGCTGGCAAATGTTGTGGGGGCTGCTGCTGGCCGCGGGTCTGGCCGCCTGCGGCGTGCCTCAGGGCTCGACCC
>JAFAIY010000112.1 GCA_019236485.1 Comamonas sp.
CCATGACTGCCCAAGACATCCAATCCAAGGCCCTGCAACGCATACGCGCCGATGTGCGCGCCATGCAGGGCTATCACGTCCAGCCTGCGCAAGGCCTGCTCAAGATGGACACGATGGAGAACCCCTACCGTCTGCCGGTGGACCTGCAGAAGAAGCTGGGCGAGCATCTGGGCGCGCTGGAGATCAACCGCTATCCCGGCGAGCGCCTGGAAGTGCTCAAGAAAATGCTGGCCGACTATGCGGGCGCGCCGGCCGGTTCGGCCCTGCTGCTGGGCAATGGTTCGGACGAGATCATCACCCTGCTGGCGCTGGCCACGGCCCAGCCCGCCGAAGGCGGCCGCGCCAAGATGCTGGCCCCCATGCCGGGCTTTGTGATGTATCCGCTGAGCGCCAAGCTCCAGGGCCTGGACTTCGTCTCGGTTGATCTGACGGCAGACTTCGATCTGGATCTGCCCGCCATGCAGGCCGCGATTGCCGAGCACAAGCCCGCCATCACCTATATCGCCTATCCCAACAATCCCACGGCCACGCTGTGGGACGAGCACAAGGTGCAGGCTGTCATCGACGCCGTGGCGCAGATCGGCGGCCTGGTGGTCATGGACGAGGCCTACCAGCCATTCGCCAGCCGCAGCTGGATCACCCGCATGAAGGCCGAGCCCGAGCGCAACAGCCATGTGCTGCTGATGCGCACCCTCTCCAAGTTCGGCCTGGCCGGCGCGCGCCTGGGCTATCTGATAGGCCCGTCCATCATCGTCAAGGAACTGGACAAGGTACGCCCGCCGTACAACATCAGCGTGCTCAACTGCGAGACCGCCATTTTTGCGCTGGCGCACGAGTCGCTGTACGCCGAGCAGGCCAGCGCCATCCGCGCCGAACGCCAGCCGCTGATCGATGCGCTCAAGGCCATACCCGGTGTCGAGAAGGTCTGGCCTTCGGAAGCGAATATGGTGCTGCTGCGCGTGGCCGATGCGGGCCGGGCCCAGCTCGAGATGAAGGCGCGCGGCGTGCTGGTGAAGAATGTCTCGGCCATGCACCCGCTGCTGGCCAACTGCCTGCGCCTGACCGTGGGCACCCGTGAAGAAAATGCCCAGATGCTGGCGGCATTGAAGGAATCCCTGTGAGCAATATCGTTCCCTCCATCGCCCAAAACCTGCCGCGCACCGCCGAGGTGCAGCGCAACACGGCCGAGACCCGCGTGGCCGTGCGCGTCAACCTCGACGGCACGGGCAAGGCCCAGCTGAACTCCGGCATCGGCTTTCTCGACCACATGCTGGACCAGATCTCGCGCCACGGCCTGATCGATATGGACATCGAATGCGCGGGCGATCTGCATATCGACGGCCACCACACGGTCGAAGACATAGGCATCACCCTGGGCCAGGCCTTTGCCAAGGCCGTGGGCGACAAAAAAGGCATACGCCGCTACGGCCACGCCTATGTGCCGCTGGACGAGGCGCTGTCGCGCGTGGTCGTCGACTTCTCGGGCCGGCCCGGCCTGCACATGGACGTGAAGTTCACGGCCGGCAGCATAGGCCAGCTCGACACCCAGCTGGTGTTCGAGTTCTTCCAGGGCTTTGTGAACCATGCGGGCGTGACCCTGCATATCGACAATCTCAAGGGCATCAACGCCCACCACCAGTGCGAGACCATCTTCAAGGCCTTTGCGCGTGCGCTGCGCTTTGCCTTGGAGCATGATGAGCGCATGGCCGGCGTGATTCCCTCCACCAAGGGCGCACTCTGAAGAGTGCCGAGTGAATCTGCTCTGAACCCCAATCTCTACAAGCGGTAGCTGCTATGAGTTTGAAGAACAACACCGTGGCTGTGGTCGACTACGGCATGGGCAATCTGCGCTCCGTCTCCCAGGCCGTGCGCACGGCGGCCGCGGACACGGGCTGGGAGGTGCTGGTCACGGCCGATCCCGAGGTGGTCCATGCGGCCGACCGCGTGGTGCTGCCCGGCCAGGGCGCCATGCCAGATTGCATGCGCGAGCTGCGTGAATCGGGCCTGCAGGAAGCCGTGTTGCACGCGGCGGCCAACAAGCCGCTGTTCGGCGTCTGCGTGGGCATGCAGATGCTGCTGGACCACAGCGACGAGGGCGATGTGCCGGGCCTGGGCCTGATCCCCGGCCAGGTGCGCAAATTCGATCTCGCGGGCAGGACCCAGGCCGACGGCAGCCGCTTCAAGGTGCCGCAGATGGGCTGGAACCGCGTGCACCAGACCTTGCATCAGGGCAAGCCCCATGCGCTGTGGGCAGGCATTCCCGATGCCAGCTTCTACTACTTCGTGCACAGCTTCTATGCGCAGGTGCTGGTGCCCGCGCATTGCGCGGCCCAGACCGACTACGGCGGCCTCTTTGCATGTGCCGTCGCACGCGATAATATTTTCGCCACCCAGTTCCACCCCGAGAAAAGCTCGGACCAGGGCCTGGCGCTGTTCCGCAACTTCCTGGGCTGGAAGCCCTGAAGTTTTTCCCTTGTGCATCGGCCATTCTGACGGCCTCTATTGCTAGCCAACCACCATCATGTTGCTCATCCCCGCTATCGACCTCAAGGACGGCCACTGCGTACGCCTTATCCAGGGTGATATGGACCAGTCCACCACGTTCGGCGAAGACCCTGCGGCCATGGCCGCCAAGTGGCTGGATGCCGGCGCGCGCCGCCTGCATCTGGTGGACCTCAACGGTGCGTTTGCGGGCCAGCCCAAGAATCTGTCGGCCATCAAGAGCATTCTCAAGGCCGTGGACGGCGAGATTCCCGTGCAGCTGGGCGGGGGCATCCGCGATCTGGACACCATAGAGCGCTACATCGATCTGGGCATCGAGTACCTGATCATAGGCACGGCCGCGGTCAAGAACCCCGGTTTTCTGCAGGACGCCTGCAGCGCCTTCCCCGGCCACATCATCGTGGGCCTGGATGCCAAGGACGGCAAGGTGGCCATCGACGGCTGGAGCAAGCTCACGGGCCAGGACGTGATCTCCACGGCCAAGCGCTTCGAGGACTGGGGCGTGGAATCCATCATCTACACCGACATCGGCCGCGACGGCATGCTGACCGGCATCAATGTCGATGCCACCGTCAAGCTCGCGCAGTCGCTCAAGATTCCCATCATCGCCTCGGGCGGTCTGGCTGGCATGGCCGACATCGAAGCCCTGTGCAAGGTGCAGGGCGAGGGTGTCGAGGGCGTGATCTGCGGCCGTGCCATCTATACCGGCGATCTGGACTTCGCGGCAGGCCAGGAGCGCGCGGACGAGCTCTGCGGTGAGTGATTTCCAGGCCCGCATGCACGAATGGCGGGGGCTGCCCGCCATGGCCCTGCAGCTGCCCGGCGGCGACAGCGCGCTGATTGCCCTGCAAGGGGCCCAGCTCCTGTCCTGGGTCAGCGGCGGGCGGGAGCGTTTATTCGTCAGCCCGCGGGCCGCGCACGACGGGCATACGCCGATACGCGGCGGCATTCCGGTCTGCTTTCCGCAGTTCAACCAGCGCGGTCCCTTGGTCAAGCATGGCTTTGCGCGCTGCATGGCCTGGTCCGGCAAGCCCGAGGATGCACAGCCCGTCGAGGGCGG
>JAFAIY010000117.1 GCA_019236485.1 Comamonas sp.
CATGGCCGTGGCCGCGGTATAGACCGAGGCCGTGAAGGTGTAGACGATGAGCACCAGCATCACCGGGTCGCGCCACAGGCTCCACAGCTCCTTGACGCCCAGGCGCCAGATATTTTTCAGGCTATGCCACATATCAGACTTCCATGATGTTCGACTCGCCTGTGGCCCAAGCAATTGGCGCGGCGAAATCTGCGGGACGGCCAGCAAGGGCCTGGGCCGGCCGCGCCGCCCCGCAGCGAGGCTGTCGTCGGTTGCCCGCATGCCCCCCTCTCGCGTCAGCGAGAGAGGGCGCCGTGCATACGGGGGAAGGCGCGCAGCGACTCAGGGGGAGCTTCATCATTTCTCCTGCTTGGGCAAAGCCCAGATGGCCACGCCCATGATCACGGGAATGGCGATCAGCAGCGGCAGCAGCATGCCCGCCAGATCGTGCAGGCCCAGGGCCTTGTTGAATACACCGCGGCTGATGGCGAACATATAGGTGGCTGGATAAATCTCGCCTATCCAGCGGCCCGCGCCTTCGAGCGAAGAGACCGGGTCGGTCAGCCCCGAGAACTGCGTGGCCGGAATCAGCGTGCCCAGCATGGCGAAGAACATGGCCGCGATCTGGCTGCGCGTGACGGCCGAGGCCAGCAGGCCCATGCCGGTGGCAATGATGCTGAACAGCAGCGCAGCCAGCGTGAGCAGCGCAAAGCTGCCCGTCATGGGCACGCCGAACACGAACACGGCCATGGCGCACATCAGCAAGAAGTTCAGCATGGCCAGCAGCACATAGGGCAGCTGCTTGCCCAGCAGGAACTCGGTGCGCGTGACGGGGGTGACGTAGAGGTTCACGACCGAGCCCAGTTCCTTCTCGCGTACCACGGCCAGGGCCGTGAGCATGGCGGGCAGCATCATCAGCAGCAGCGGAATCACGGCCGGCACCATGGCGGGCAGGGATTTCACATCGGGGTTGTAGCGAAAGCGCGTCTCCAGGCTGACCTGGCTTGCCAGCTGCATGCCCAGGCGCTCGCGCGCCTGCTGCACCAGCCAAAGCTGATGCATGGCCTGGACATAGCCTTTGACGGTTTCGCCGCGCTGGGGCATGGCGCCATCGAACCAGGCGCCCACGGCCGCATGCGAGCCGCGCAGCAGATCGCGGCCGAAGCCGGGCGGAATCTCTATGGCCAGCGCCAGCTCGCCGCTCTTCATGCGCCGGTCCAGATCCGCATAGTCCTGTATCGGCGGCATCTCTATGAAGTAGCGCGAGCCCGCGAGATTGTTCACATAGTTCTGGCTGATGGTGCTCTGGTCGCGGTCCAGCACCGCAAAGCGCAGGTCCTCCACGTCCATGCTGATGCCGAAGCCTATGACCACCATCAGCACCAGCGAGCCCACCAGGGCCAGGGTGGCGCGCACCGGGTCGCGCTGCAGCTCCAGCGCTTCGCGCCACAGATAGCTCCACAGCCGCTGCAGGCTGAAGCCGGCCGGGTGTGCTTTGGAAACAGTAGCTGGCAGCGCTTGCTTACTCTCAGTGTCAGAGGCTTTCAGAGAGGAGATCGAGGCAGGATCAGCGGCAGCAGCTTCCTTTTTTACCTCGAGCACGGGCGCAGCCTCGCCCGAGGCCTCGACCAGATAGCCTATGAAAGCCTCTTCCAGCGTGGCTGCGCCGCGCTTGGCGGTCAGCGCGGCCGGCGTGTCGCTGTCCAGCACCTTGCCCGCATGCATCATGGACATGCGGTCGCAGCGCTCGGCCTCGTTCATGAAATGGGTGGAGATAAAGATCGTCACGCGGTCGCGGCGCGAGAGCTCGATCAGCAGGCGCCAGAACTGGTCGCGCGCCACCGGGTCCACGCCCGAGGTGGGTTCGTCCAGAATCAGCAGCTCCGGCTGGTGCACCATGGCCACGGCCAGCGACAGGCGCTGGCGCATGCCCAGCGGGATGTTGGCGGGCAGGGTGTGGCGCACCTCGGCCAGGCCGAAGCGCGCGAGCATTTCCTCGACACGCGCTGGAATCTGCGCGGGGCTCACATGGAACAGCTCGGCGTGCAGCACCAGGTTCTGCAGCACGGTCAGCTCGCCGTAGAGCGAGAAGGCCTGGGACATATAGCCCACGCGCCGGCGCGTGGCCACGTCGTGCGGGTCTATGGGCTTGCCGAACAGCCAGGCCTGGCCTTCGCTGGCCGGCAGCAGGCCGGTCAGCATCTTCATGGTGGTCGATTTGCCGCAGCCGTTGGAGCCCAGAAAGCCGAAGATCTCGCCGCGGCGGATGCGGAAGTTCACATGGTCCACGGCCACGAAGTCGCCAAAGCGCATGGTGAGCTCGCGCGCCTCGATGGCGATATCGTCGTCGCTGCTCTGCAGCGGCGGAATCACGACCGCCGCATGGCCGCGCTTCTTCTCCTCGGGCAGCAGGGCGATGAAGGCCGCCTCCAGGCCCGGCATGCCGGTGCGCTGCAGCAGCTCGGCGGGACTGCCCGTGGCCAGAATCTTGCCGTCGTCCATGGCCGCCAGCCAGTCGAAGCGCTGGGCCTCGTCCATATAGGCGGTGGCCACGATCACGCTCATCTGCGGGCGCTGGCCGCGTATGCGGTTGATCAGATCCCAGAACTGCGCGCGCGCCAGCGGGTCCACGCCCGTCGTGGGCTCGTCGAGGATCAGCAGGTCCGGGTCATGGATGAGAGCGCAGCACAGGGCCAGCTTCTGCTTCATGCCGCCCGAGAGCTTGCCCGCGGGGCGGGGCAGAAACTTCTGCAGTCCCGTGCTCCGCGTCAGGTCGTCGATGCGCGCGCGGCGCTCGGCCGCGTCGTGGCCGAACAGGCGACCGAAGAACTGCAGGTTCTCCTCCACCGACAGCGTGGGGTAGAGGTTCTTGCCCAGGCCCTGGGGCATGTAGGCGATGCGCGGGCAGACCGCATCGCGGTGTTTTTTGCTGCGCATATCGCCGCCCAGCACCCGCACCTCGCCGCCCTGCACGGCGCGCGCGCCGGCGATCAGCGACAGCAGGCTGGACTTGCCCACGCCGTCGGGTCCGATCAGGCCGACCATGATGCCCGCGGGAATGTCCAGCGTCAGCGCGCGCAGGGCCTGGGTCTTGCCGTAGGCAAGCCCCACCTCGCGCAGCGTGGCCACGGGCTCCAGCAGGGTCGACGGGATGGCGGGCTTCACGATGCGGGGGCGTTGCTGGTGCGCAGCTGCAGCTTGGCCGGCCACTCGCGTTCCTCATCGAGCTTGATCCAGGCCACGCCGGGCAGGCCGGTCTTGACCTGGGTCAGATGCTGCTTGAGCAGCTCGGGCGCGATGCGGGCCTTGACGCGGAACATCAGCTTCTGCCTTTCGCTGGCCGTCTCCACGGTCTTGGGCGTGAACTGCGCGGTGCTGGCCACGAAGGAGACCCGGGCCGGAATCACGTATTGCGGCGCCGCGTCCAGCACGATGCGCACCTCGGTGCCCAGGGCCACGCGGCCGGCCGCGGTCTCGGGCAGGAAGAAGCTGATGTAGACGTCCGAGACATCCACCATGTTCAGCACCTTGCCGCCCGCGCCTATCACCTCGCCGGGCTGGGCCAGGCGGTATTGCACGCGGCCATCGCGCGGGGCGGTGAGCTCGCTATCCTTGACGTCGGCGTCGATGCGCTTGACGGTGGCGGCGGCGGCCGTGACAGCCGATTCCGCGCCCACGCTCTGGGCCTTGGCGGCATCGATGGCGGCCTTGGCGGCCGTGGCCTGGGCCTGTGCGGCCTTGAGCGCGGCCTGCGCACCGCGCACGCGGGCGCTGTCGTCGTCGAGCTCCTGCACCGAGGATGCACCTTCCCGGGCCAGGGTCTCGGAGCGCTTGACGCGCCGCTGCGCCGCATCCAGCTCGGCCTCGCGCTGGGCCACGGTGGCGACGGTGGCCGCGTACTGGCTTTCGCGCAGCGCGATCTCGGCGCGCGCCGAGGTCACCGCATGGCTGGCGCGGTCGCGGCCGGCCATGGCTTCCTGCTGCTGGGCCTGCAGGCTGTCGATCTGCATGCGCGCCAGCGGCTGGCCGCCGCTCACGAAATCGCCTTCCTGCACCAGGATTTCGGCGATGCGGCCCGCATACTTGGTGGCCACGTCGATTTCGGTGGCTTCGATGCGGCCGTTGCCGCTGACCAGGCCTTCGGCGGCCTGGGCGTTGCGCCATTGCTGCCAGCCGTAGGCGCCGAGGGCGGCGGCGGCAACGATCAGCGCGACGAGAGTCAGTTTCTTGTTCATGGGCATGGAGATGCTGTCCTCAGGATGGGGTGCGGGGCGTGGCTGCAGCGGTATCTGCGGGCCGGCCCGCATAGCCGCCGCCCAGTGCCGCATACAGCGCGATCTGGCTGGAGACCAGGGCTTCGCGGCCCTGGACCAGCTGCTGCTCGGCGCTCAGCAGATCGCGCTCGGCATCCAGCACGTCGAGATAGGGCGAGGCGCCATGGTCGTAGCGCAGGCGGGCGAGGCGGCTGCGCTCCTTGAGCGCGTCGCGCTGCTCGGCCAGCACCTGAACCTGCTCTTGCAGCGTGGCGCGGCTGGACAGCGCGTCCAGCACCTCGCGCATCGCCGTCTCTATGGTTTTTTCGTACTGGACCACGGCCATGTTCTGGCGCACGGCCTGCAGATTCAGATGGGCCTGGCGCTGGCCGCC
>JAFAIY010000342.1 GCA_019236485.1 Comamonas sp.
CCGAGGCCGGCCGCACCATGGACGCTATCGTGCAGAGCGTGCGTCGCGTGAGCGATCTGGTGGCCGAGATCAGCGTCGCCAGCCAGGAGCAGAGCGCGGGCATCAACCAGGTGAACCAGGCCATCTCCATGATGGACCAGGTCACGCAGCAGAATGCCGCGCTGGTCGAGCAGGCCGCCGCGGCCGCCGGCTCGCTCAAGGCCCAGGCCGGCGATCTGGCCGCTGCCGTCAGCGTGTTCCGCATCAATGGCGGTGCCACCCTGCGCCCGGCCGTCGCCGCGCCGCGCACTGCGCAGGCTGCAGCCAGGCCCGCGGCCGCGCGCCAGCCGGCCCGTGCGGCTGCCGCCCCTCAGGTGCCGCTGGCCCCGGCCAAGGTCGCCCCCGCGGCCAAAGATGCCGAAGGCGATTGGGAAAGCTTCTGAAACGCTAGCTACCAGCGCTGAGCCTGCCCGGATTTCAGGCGGATATCGCCTGAAATCCGCTGGTGGGGTGGAGCGCTTTCCGGTCCAGCCGCCCCCAAGGCTTGACGGCCGTAGCTCAGGGGGAACGCCGATGCGCCGCACGCTCTACACTGGGCGGCTGATCATCAAAGGAGACGGACCTTGGCTACCCCACTCACGCTGTACTACGCTGCCGGCACCTGCGCACAGGCCGTGCTCATCGCGCTGTATGAGGCTGGCGCGCAGTTCACGCTCAAGACGCTGAACTTTGCCGAGAGCGAGCAGCGCGGCGCCGAATACCTGGCCATCAACCCCAAGGCTCGCGTGCCCGCGCTGGTTACCGAACGCGGCGTGCTGACCGAGGTACCTGCGCTGCTGCTGTATGTGGCACAGAGCTACCCGCAGGCCAATCTCGCGCCGCTGGACGACCCGTTCGCGCTGGCCCAGCTGCAGGAATTCAATGCCTATCTGGCCTCCACCGTGCACATCGCCCACGCCCACCGCCCGCGCGCCTCGCGCTGGGCCGACGACGAGGCCGCCCAGGCCGCCATGCGCGCCAAGGTGCCCCAGAACATGCGCGACTGTTTTGCCGTGATCGAAAACCATTACCTGGGCGACAAGACCTGGGTGATGGGCGAGCAGTTCACCGTCGCCGACGGCTATCTCTACACCGTGGCGGGCTGGCTCAAGGGCGACGGCGTGGACATCGCCGAGTTCCCGCGCGTGGCGGCGCATTTCGAGCGGGTGAAGGCCAGGGCTTCGGTGCAGAAGCTGCAATAAAAAAGGCCCCTAGGGGCCTTTTTTATTGGTGTGGGCTTGAGGCTATGAGTTGTCAGCAAAGTTGAGAACTCACAAAATCAAACGTCGATATTCCCTGCCCGCAGCGCATTGGTTTCGATGAAATCGCGGCGCGGCTCGACCTCGTCGCCCATGAGCATGGTGAACACGCGGTCGGCCTCGATGGCGTCGCCGATCTTGACCTGCAGCAGGCTGCGCACATTGGGGTCCATGGTGGTTTCCCAGAGCTGCTCGGGGTTCATTTCGCCTAGACCCTTGTAGCGCTGGCGGCCCGTGGTGCGTTCGGCTTCGGAGATCAGCCAGGCCATGGCCTGACGGAAGTCACCGACCTTCTCGATCTTGGCCTTGTCGCCTTCGCCGCGCGTGACCTTGGCGCCTTCGGCCAGCAGGCCGTTGAAGTTCTGCGCTTCATCGGACAGGGCCGCGTAGTCATGGCTGCGCACGAACTCCTGGGTCAGGATGGAGCTCTTGATATTGCCGTGGTGATGGCGGCTGATGCGCAGGATGGGGTGCTCGCTGTTGGGGTCGATCTCGGCCGTCACATCGGCAGGCACGCCGGTGGTGGTGAGCTCGCGCAGCTTGGCTTCCAGAATGGGCGCGCAGGCCTGGGCTTCCTCGATGCTGTCGAGCTTGATCTGCACGCCGTCGGCGATGGCGCGCAGGGCTTCGGCGTCCATGAAGTTGGACAGGCGCTCAATGACGGTTTCGGCGGCCAGGTGCATGTCGGCCAGCTTGGCCAGCTCTTCGCCTTCGATGCTGCGGGCATTGGCGCCGCCGGTGTTCACGCTGGCATGGTTCAGCGCGATCTTGAGCAGGTATTTGTTGAGGGCCGGGCCGTCCTTGAGGTACAGCTCTTCCTTGCCGTTCTTGACCTTGTACAGCGGCGGCTGGGCGATGTAGATGTGGCCGCGCTCGACCAGATCGGGCATCTGGCGGTAGAAGAAGGTCAGCAGCAGGGTGCGGATGTGGGCGCCGTCCACGTCCGCGTCGGTCATGATGATGATGCGGTGGTAGCGCAGCTTGTCGACGTTGTAGTCGTCGGCGCCGCTCTTGCCGTTGCCGTCCTCGCTGGCCTTGCCGATGCCGGTGCCCAGGGCCGTGATCAGGGTGATGATTTCCTGGCTGGAGAGCAGCTTTTCGTAGCGGGCTTTTTCCACGTTCAGGATCTTGCCGCGCAGCGGCAGGATGGCCTGGAACTTGCGATCGCGGCCCTGCTTGGCGGAGCCGCCGGCGGAGTCACCCTCGACGATGTAGATTTCGCACAGCGACGGGTCTTTTTCCTGGCAGTCGGCCAGCTTGCCGGGCAGGCCCATGCCGTCGAGCACGCCCTTGCGGCGCGTCATTTCGCGGGCCTTGCGCGCGGCCTCGCGGGCACGCGCGGCTTCCACGATCTTGCCGCAGAGGATCTTGGCGTCGTTGGGCTTTTCTTCGAGGTATTCGGTGAGCAGCTTGCTGACGATGTCTTCCACGGGCGCGCGCACTTCCGAGCTGACCAGCTTGTCCTTGGTCTGGCTGGAGAACTTGGGCTCGGGCACCTTGACCGACAGCACGGCGCACAGGCCTTCGCGCATATCGTCGCCGGTCACTTCGACCTTGGCCTTCTTGGCCAGCTCGTTGTCGGCGATGTACTTGCCGATGACGCGGGTCATGGCGGCGCGCAGGCCGGTCAGGTGGGTGCCGCCGTCACGCTGGGGAATGTTGTTGGTGAAGCACAGCACCTGCTCGGCATAGCTGTCGTTCCACTGCATGGCGACTTCCACGCCGATCTCGGTGCCGGGAATGCCGCCGTAGCTGTCGGCAGGGCGGGTGCCCATGGCATGGAAGGTCGTGGGGTGCAGCACCTTCTTGGTGCCGTTGATGAACTCCACAAAGCCCTTGACGCCGCCGGCGCCCGAGAAGTCGTCCTCGCGGCCGTCGCGCTCGTCCTTGAGACGGATGCGCACGCCATTGTTCAGGAAGGAGAGTTCGCGCAGGCGCTTGGCCAGGACTTCGTAGCGGAACTCGAAGTTCTCCTTGAAGATTTCCTGGTCGGGCAGAAAGTGCACCTTGGTGCCGCGCTTGTCGCTGGGGCCGACCACGCGCATGGGCGAGATTTCCACGCCGTCCGCGACCTCGATCAGGCGGTTCTGCACAAAGCCGCGCGAGAAGTCGATCTCGTGGCGTCGGCCGTCGCGGCTGACGGTGAGCTTGAGCCAGATGGACAGCGCGTTCACGCAGGACACGCCCACGCCGTGCAGGCCGCCCGAGACCTTGTAGCTGTTCTGGTTGAACTTGCCGCCCGCGTGCAGCTCGGTCAGCGCGATTTCGGCGGCCGAGCGCTTGGGCTCGTGCTTGTCGTCCATCTTCACGCCGGTGGGAATGCCGCGGCCGTTGTCGATGACGGACAGCGAGCCGTCGGCGTGGATGGTGACCAGGATGTCGTCGCAGTAGCCGGCCAGGGCCTCGTCGATGGAGTTGTCCACGACCTCGAAGACCAGGTGGTGCAGACCGGTGCCGTCGGAGGTGTCGCCGATGTACATGCCCGGGCGCTTGCGCACGGCTTCCAGGCCTTCAAGGATCTGGATCGCGCCCTCGCCATAGCCGCTTGCGTCCGCTCCCGCGGGTGCGGCGGATGGGGTGTCTGGCTTGTTCTCTTCGGTCATGAAATTACCTTGCTGCTACAAAGTCAGAAGCTGATGGCGCCTGACCTGTATGACTTTCAAATGGATATTTGCCTGAAGCCAAGGAGCAGCCAGCGCTGGCTGCCCATCTCTTCAAGCAATTGAGTGTGGGCCTGGGTCCGCTCAGATGCGCATGGGCATCACGACATACTTGAAGCTGTCGATCTCGGGAATGGTGATCAGCGCCGAGCTGTTGCCGTCCTGCAGATCGATCTTCACCATGTCCTGGCCCATATTGGTGAGCACGTCGATCAGATAGGTCACGTTGAAGCCGATCTCGATGGTGTCGCCACCGTAGTCGATATCGAGCTCGTCCATGGCCTCTTCCTGCTCGGCATTGTTGGACGCCACGCGCAGCGTGCCGGGCTCCACCGACAGGCGCACACCCTTGAACTTGTCGCTGGTCATGATGGCCGTGCGCTGCAGCGATGCCAGCAGCGGGGCGCGGCCCAGGGTCACGCTGTTGCTGTGGTTGCGCGGGATGACGCGGTTGTAGTCGGGGAACTTGCCCTCGACCAGCTTGGTCACGAACTCCATGCCGCCGAAAGTGAACTTGGCCTGGTTGCTGGCGAACTGCATCTCGATCACGGGCTGGTTGTCGCCGCTGGCGTCCGACAGCAGGCGCTGCAGCTCCAGCACGGTCTTGCGCGGCAGGATCACTTCCTGCTTGATGGGCACTTCCACATCCAGCGTGGCATTGGCCCAGGCCAGGCGGTGGCCGTCGGTGGCCACCAGGCTCAGGGTGTTGCCTTCGGCCACGAACAGAATGCCGTTGAGGTAGTAGCGGATGTCCTGCACGGCCATGGAGAACGAGACCTGGCCCAGCAGGTCCTTGAGCACCTTCTGCGGCACGCTGAAGGCCGGGCCGAAGGCCGCCGACTCCTGCACCAGCGGGAAGTCCTCGGCCGGCAGGGTCTGCAGCGTGAAGCGGCTCTTGCCGCCCTTGAGAATCATCTTGGACTGCTGGGTCTCCAGGCTCACGGTCTGGTCGCCGGGCATGGTCTTCAGGATGTCGATCAGCTTGCGGGCACCGATGGTGGTGGTGAAGTCTCCCGTGTCGCCACCGAGTTCGGCCGTGGTGCGGATCTGGATTTCCAGGTCGCTGGTCGTCAGCTGCAGTGCATTGCCCGTCTTCTTGATCAGCACATTGGCCAGGATGGGCAGGGTGTGGCGGCGTTCGACGATGCCGGCCACTGATTGCAGAACCGCTAGAACTTTGTCTTGTGTGGCTTTCAGGACGATCATGTCAACCTCAGTGATTTAAGTGCGCATTTGTTTTGACGCGGCGGCGTCCGCAGGGCGGGGCGGACTCTCCCTCATGCCGCGTGAATCCCCCATTTTGCCGCTTGTGAGTGACATTCATGGGGGAGTTTTCATCAACCCTTGAGCGTCTGCTCCAGCACATGCAGCTGCTGGTTCAGCTCGGTCAGTTGCTGGCGCTCGCCCGCAATCTTGCGCACGGCATGCAGCACGGTGGTGTGGTCGCGGCCGCCGAACAGCTCGCCGATCTCGGGCAGGCTTTTCTGCGTCAGCTCCTTGGCCAAGTACATGGCAATCTGGCGCGGCCGCGCAATGCTGGCCGGGCGCTTCTTGCTGTACATGTCGGCGACCTTGATCTTGTAGTAATCGGCCACCGTCTTCTGGATGTTTTCCACAGAGATCTGGCGATTCTGGATCGACAGCAGATCGCGCAGCGCCTCGCGGGCCAGCTGGATCGAGACTTCCTTCTGGTTGAAGCGCGAGTAGGCCAGGATCTTGCGCAGCGCGCCTTCGAGCTCGCGCACGTTGGAGCGCACGTTCTTGGCCACGAAGAAGGCCACTTCCTCGGGCATCTCGGCGTTCTCGGCGCGCGCCTTGTTGATCAGGATCGCCACGCGCATCTCGAGCTCGGGCGGCTCAATCGCCACCGTCAGGCCCGAATCGAAGCGCGAGACCAGGCGCTCGTGGATATTCGTCAGACCCTTGGGGTAGGTGTCCGAGGTCATCACGATATGGCTCTTCTTGGCCAGCAGGGCCTCGAAGGCATTGAAGAACTCTTCCTGCGTGCGGTCCTTGTTGGCGAAGAACTGCACGTCGTCGATCAACAGCAGGTCCAGCGAGTGGTAGCGCTCCTTGAATTCGTCGAAGGTGCGGCGCTGGTAGGCCTTGACCACATCCGAGACGAACTGCTCGGCATGGATGTAGAGAACCTTGGCGTCGGGCTTGTCTTGCAGCAGCTTGTTGCCCACGGCGTGCACCAGGTGAGTCTTACCCAGGCCGACCCCGCCGTAGATGAACAGCGGGTTGTAGAGGTGACCGGGCGAGCTCGCCACATGCATGGCGGCCGAGCGCGCCATGCGGTTGGCCGTACCTTCGACCAGGGTCTCGAAGGTCAGGGCCGGGTTCAAACGGGTGCGGAACACCGGGGCTGGCGATTCCTCGCTGGTGACCGTGGGCACGGCGACGTTGAGGGTCTCGGGCGCCGTCTGCTGCACGGCCGACGGCGGGCGCACATAGGTACGCACCACGCTTTCACGCTGAGCAAGCGCTAACTCAAGGGTGACCGGCTGGCCGTAGAGAGACTCCAGCATGGCCGAGATGCGGCCTGCGTACTGGGCACGGATCCAGTCCAGCTTGAAGCGGTTGGCCACATAGACGGTGACCTTGGAAAAATCTTCAGCAACTTGCGCCGTCAGCGGCTTGATCCAGGTGTTGAATTGCTGCTCCGGCAGCTCCTGACCCAGTTGCTCAACGCAGACCTGCCACAGGGCCTGGCCTGCATCGTTGGTTGGTTCCTCTGTCATTGTCGAAAGTCTTGTTGTGGATAGGAGGAACAGTTGCGGGGCTTGTATTGTAGCTTTTGCGGAAGTTATCCACAAAATATCAGGAGGCTGTCCCCCGACTTGAGTGCGGGATAGGATGCACATCCTAATGGATTGGCGGGCCGCTGTTGGTAAAGAATGGACTGCCCGGACCCGGACTGGCGCCATGGCCCGGAGCGTTCCTAATGAATTCAAGGGTCATTGCATCAAAGGCCCAACGCTGTGATAATCGCGGGTTTCCCTGAATGTGTTCAGGGTGATATGAGCCGGGCGCCATTTTTGTGCGCGCGCGCCCAGGGCTAAATGCGCTGTGGCGGGTGCTCTGTTCCGCTTGTTGCCTTCTTGCCAGAGCACATGCCTCGCATGTGAAAAAATCCGGGCTTGGCGGTGACGGTGTGCGGCGCAGAACCTGGATGGTCGGGCGCAGACATGGCGCCTTGCCGACGCAAATACTGAACCTTCTCAAGGAACCAACATGAAACGTACTTACCAACCTTCCAAGACTCGCCGCGCCCGTACCCACGGTTTCCTGGTTCGCATGAAGACCAAGGGTGGCCGTGCCGTGATCAACGCACGCCGCGCCAAGGGCCGCAAGCGTCTGGCCGTCTAAGGCCGGCATTGGTTAGCGGTCTGCTCCTTCGCTGCGTTGAAGGCCTCTGACCCGAGGCATTCCTATGCAACGGCTGAAAACGCGTCCGCAATTCCAGGCCACCATGTCCGCGGGCACCATTGCCCGCACCCAGCATTTCGCCTTGCACCGTATGGAGCTTGTGCCCGTGCTGCAGGACATGGCAGCCAACCCCAGCACAGGGCCCGGATCCAGCGATCCGCAGGCCCTGTTTGGCATTGGTGCCGTGCGCGAGCAGGCCTGGCTGGGCGCCATGGTGCCCAAGCGCTGGGCGCGCCGCTCGGTCACGCGCCACACCATCAAGCGGCAGATCTACGCGGTGGCCGCGGATCACGAGGCCGCACTGCAGCGCGCGGCGCATGTGGTGCGCCTGCGTTCGGGCTTCGACCGTAAGCAATTCGTCAGTGCGACTTCGGACCTGCTCAAGGCCACCGTGCGCAAGGAATTGCAGCAGCTGTTTGCCTCGGGCGTGCGCCGCCTGAAGCAGGAGCAGCAAGCCCCGGCCAAGGCCCCAGACCTGAATACGAATTCCGCTCCGGCCGTTGATGGCGATGCGCCAGCAGCTCCCGATCCGATAGCGAATCGGGTGGAGATGCGGCCATGATGCAGCGGCTGCTCATGGCCCTGGTGCGCGGCTACAGGCTGCTGCTCAGCCCCTGGCTGGGCTCGGCCTGCCGGTTCGAGCCGACATGCTCGGCCTATTCCCTTCAAGCGCTGGAGCAACACGGCGCTGCGGTAGGCTCTTATCTGACGGTGCGCCGGCTGGCGCGTTGTCACCCGTGGTGTGACGGAGGGCATGATCCCGTGCCACAGCAAAAGCCCAGGCTGTTTTCCTTTCTGGACGATGCCTCGGACTCTTCCGCGACCACCCAACCTTCCTCACCTAAGAAGTCTTCATGAACGATATTCGCCGCACCATACTGTGGGTGATATTTGGCTTTTCCATGGTTTTGCTCTGGGACAAGTGGCAAATCCATAACGGCAAAAAGCCCACCTTCTTCCCCACGCCGCAGACGGTCAGCGCACCTGCGGCCAGCGATGCCAAGCCCGCG
The DNA here is from genome assembly GCA_019236485.1 of Comamonas sp. Taxonomy (GTDB): domain Bacteria; phylum Pseudomonadota; class Gammaproteobacteria; order Burkholderiales; family Burkholderiaceae_C; genus Comamonas. Next base: position 8,380 of record JAFAIY010000342.1, read on the forward strand.
GACGTCAGCGTGCCCCAGGCCGCCGCCACTGCTTCGGCCGGCGATGTGCCCGGCGCCGTCGCGGCCCAGCCCGTTGCATCCGCCGTACCGCGCCAGGACGTGACCGTGGCCAGCGACGTGATGCGCCTGACCTTCGACAGCGAAGGCGGCACGCTCAAGCATTCCGAGCTGCTCAAGTACTCCGACACGGCCGACAAGAGCCAGCTCATGCAGGTGTTCGAGCAGAACGCCAAGCGCGTGTACCTGGGCCAGACCGGTCTGATCGGCGGCAACTTCCCCACCCACAAGACGCCCATGACCGTGGTGCCCGGCGAGCGCGAGCTCAAGGACGGCCAGGACAGCGTGCAAGTGCGCTTCGAGTCGGCGGAGCAGGGCGGCGTCAAGCTGGTCAAGACCTTCACCCTCAAGCGCGGCGCCTATGACATCGGCGTGCAGTACGACGTGGTCAACACCGGCACGGCCGCGGTGAACCCGCAGCTGTACATGCAGCTGGTGCGCGACGGCAACAAGCCCGAGCACGAGTCCACTTTCTATTCCACCTTCACGGGCCCGGCCGTCTATACCGACGCCAAGAAGTACCACAAGGTGGAGTTCAAGGACATCGAAAGCGGCAAGGCCGAGGTCGACAAGTCCTCCACCACTGGCTATGTGGCCATGGTGCAGCACTACTTTGCCAGCGCCTGGCTGCTGGCCGACGGCACGCAGCGCGACAACTTCGTGCGCAAGGTCGGCGACAACCTCTATGCCGTGGGCATGATCACCCCCGTGGGCAACGTGGCGCCCGGCCAGACCAAAACGCTGAGCGCACGCCTGTTCTCGGGTCCGCAGATCGAACCCATGCTGGAAAAGCTCTCGCCGGGCCTGGAACTGGTCAAGGACTATGGCTGGCTGACGATTCTGGCCAAGCCTCTGTACTGGCTGCTGTCCGAGCTGCACCAGTTCATCGGCAACTGGGGCTGGTCCATCGTGGCCCTGGTGCTGCTGCTGAAGATCGCCTTCTACTGGCTCAACGCCAAGGCCTACTCGTCCATGGCCAAGATGAAGGCCATCAACCCCAAGATTCAGGAAATGCGCGAGCGCCTGAAGGACAAGCCCCAGCAGATGCAGCAGGAGATGATGCGCATCTACCGCGAGGAGAAGGTCAACCCCATGGGCGGCTGCCTGCCCATCGTGATCCAGATCCCGGTCTTCATGGCCTTGTACTGGGTGCTGCAGTCCAGCGTGGAAATCCGCAACGCGCCGTGGATAGGCTGGATCCACGATCTGTCCTCGCCCGATCCCTTCTTCATCCTGCCGCTGCTGATGACCCTGTCCTCGCTGCTGCAGACGGCGCTGAACCCCGCTCCGCCCGACCCCATGCAGGCCAAGATGATGTGGATCATGCCGCTGATGTTCAGCGTGATGTTCTTCTTCTTCCCGGCCGGCCTGGTGCTGTACTGGCTGACGAACAACATCCTGTCCATCGCCCAGCAATGGATCATCAACAAGCGCATGGGCGTGCCGCCCCAGTTCAACCTGCCCAAGTTCGGCAAGTAAGCTCAAGCAGCGCAAAGCAAAACGCCACCTTTCGAGGTGGCGTTTTTTTATGTATACAGGAATTGAAGAGGCTTATTTGCCGATGCAGAAGCTGGAGAAGATCACGCCCAGCAGATCGTCAGAGCTGAATTCGCCGGTAATCGAGTTCAGCGCGATCTGGGCCAGGCGCAGCTCCTCGGCTAGCAGGTCCAGATGGGCGGCCTGGGCCGCCAGCTGTTCGTCGGCGGTCTCCAGATGGACTTGCACGGCCTGCAAGGCCTCGACATGGCGGGCGCGGGCCAGGTACAGGCCTTCGGGGGCCGACTGCCAGCCCGCGACCTCCAGCAGGCGCTTGCGCAGCGCATCGAGGCCGTCGCCGGTGCGGGCAGACAAGGCGACTTGTTCAGAATTCAATTGAGCTATGTGGCGGGCCTGCACAGCGGCGCCTGCCATATCGGTCTTGTTCCAGACCTGGATCACGGGCACCTGGGCCGGCAGCTTCTGCTGCAGCGTGGCCGCGATCTCGGCGTCCGCAGCCGCGTAGTCGGCCTGTTCCACGCGCGTGAGGTCGTGGAGGAAGAGCACGGCATCGGCCGCGGCGATCTCGTCCCAGGCGCGCGCTATGCCTATGCGCTCCACCTCGTCCTCGCTGTCACGCAGGCCTGCGGTGTCGATCACATGCAGGGGCACACCCTCGATCTGTATGGTCTGCTGCACCTTGTCGCGCGTGGTGCCGGCGATGGGGGTGACGATGGCCAGCTCCGCACCGGCCAGCGCGTTGAGCAGAGAGC
>JAFAIY010000454.1 GCA_019236485.1 Comamonas sp.
TCGGCCTCGCTGCCATTGGCCACATGGCTGACCACGGCGCCCGAGCTGCGCAGAGTGCGCAGCAGACCGTCGGCCAGCACCTGATCATCTTCGGCAATCAGTATGCGCATGTTGTCTCCTAGAAGCTTTCTTTATGCATGGATTCTAGGATGCGAAACGGCCTGCGCTGCGGCGCAGGCCGTTTCCCGGCCAGAGGCCGCTCAGGCCGCGACCGCCGTGGCCGCGATCTGGCGCACGCCCATGGCCTTGAGCGCATCGGCCACGGCCGCCACGGCGCCGGGAATGCCGGCCTCGCCGAAGTGGCCTATGCACCCCACGCGGAAGGTCTCGAGCTGGGTGAGCTTGCCCGGATAGAGGATGTAGCCGCGCTTCTTGACCTCCTGGTAGAAGGTCTTGAACTCATAGGCCGGGTCGGCCGGAGCATGGAAGGTGACGATGATGGGCGCCTGCAGCTCGTCGTCCAGATAGGTGCGAAAACCCAAGGCGCGCATGCCGTCGATCAGCGCGCGGCAGTTGCGCGCATAGCGGCCGCCGCGCGCGGCCAGGCTGCCTTCCTCGATGTACTGCGTCATGGCCTCGTCCAGCGCCGCGACGATATGGGTGGGCGGCGTGAAGCGCCATTGCGTGGTCTTCTGCATATAGACCCACTGGTCGTACAGGTCCAGCGCCAGCGAATGGGCATTGCCCTCGCATTTTTCGAGCACGCTGCGGCGCACGATTACGAAGCCCATGCCCGGAGGGCCTTCCAGGCATTTGCCCGAGGCCGCGATCACCGCGTCGAACGGCGTCTGGCGCGCATCGATCTCGATGGCGCCGAAAGCGCTCATGGCATCGATGATCAGACCGCGGCCATGCTTGGCCACCACCTGCGCCACCTCGTGCAGCGGATTGAGCACGCCGGCCCCGGTCTCGCAGTGCACCAGGGCCACATGGGTGATGCTCGGATCGGCGGCCAGCGCCCGGTCCACATCGGCCGGGTTCACCTGCTCGGCCTCGCTGTAGTCTATGGTGGTCAGCTTGCGGCCCAGCACCTTGCAGATGCGTGCCAGGCGTGCGCAGTAGGCGCCGTTGTTGGGCACCAGCACATGACCTCCCTGGTCGCCACGCGGCACCAGCGTGCCTATGGTGGCCTCGACCGAGAAGGTGCCGCTGCCCTGCATGGGCACGCATTCGTGCGTGGCCTGGCCATGGACTATGTCCAGCACGCGCTGCCGGATGCGCGTGGTGATCTGGTTGAAGTCGGCATCCCAGGAGCCCCAGTCGCGCAGCATGGCATGGCGGGTTCGGTCGGAGGTGGTCAGCGGACCGGGGGTGAGCAGGACGGGGTAGGAAGTTTGGCTCATGAAGGTCTCCAGTGGTGGCAAGGGAAAGCGGTATCAGCCGCGGCGCAGATGGCGCCAGGCCTGGGTGCGCGCCAGCAGCACGCGCGTGGCCAGCGAGTAGGCGATGCAGACGGCGGTGGAGGTGAGGACGATCAGGCTGGCCAGGGCGGCCGCCGGGCCTATGTCGCCGGCCTCATCCAGATGCATGATGGCCACCGAGGCCAGAATGGTCTCGGGCGTATACAGAAAGATCGCGCACGACAGGCTGGCCATGGACACCACGAAGAAGTAGCGCCCTATGTCCAGTATGGCCGGCAGGCAGACCGGCACGGTCACGCGCAAAAAGGTCTTGAAGAACGGCACTTTTAGCGAGGCCGAGACGGCCTCGAATTCGTTGTCGATCTGCTGCAGCGCCGTCACCGCCGTGAGATGGCTGGAGGTGTAGTAGTGGATGACCATGGAGATCACCAGGATCGCCATGGTGTTGTAGAGGAAGTTCAGCGGATTGGCCGGGTGGTTGAAGAACATCACATAGCCCAGGCCCAGCACCAGGCCGGGCACGGCCATGGACAGCACGGCCATCAGGTGCATGACGCGGCGCATCCAGCCGAGGTTGCGCGTCTTCTCTATCAGATAGGCGCCGAGGAACACGATCAGTGAACCGCAGACGGCGGTGCACAGCGCCACCAGCAGGCTGTTGGTATAGGCATCGGCCATATCGCTTTCGAAGAGCACGAAGCGGTAGTGGTCCAGCGTGAACACCAGGTCATAGGGCCAGAGCTTGATCACCGAGGTGTAGAGCGCCATGCCTATGGTGGCCAGCAGCAGCCCGCACACCAGGGTGCAGAACAGCGCCAGCAGCGCATCGCCTATGCGGTGCGGTTTAGGCTCATAGGGTACGGAGCGCGCGGTGAGCTGGGCCTTGATCTTGCGGCGCACCGTGTAGTCGATGCTGAACGAGGCAATCGAGGGCAGCAGCAGCAGCATGCCGACCACGGCGCCCATGGAGAAGTTGAGCTGACCCACCACCTGCTTGTAGACGTCCACCGACAGCA
>JAFAIY010000640.1 GCA_019236485.1 Comamonas sp.
GGCATCAAGCACCTGGACGGCATCAAGAACATTGACGGCGTGGAAGTCGTGTCCCTGGTCGGCCGTCGCCTCGAGCAGACCCAGGAAGTGGCCGACAAGTACGGCATCAAGCATGTGGCCACCGATCTGGCCGACGCTCTGGCCCTGTCCGAGGTCGATGCCGTGATTCTGTGCACGCCCACGCAGATGCATGCGGCCCAGGCCATCCAGTGCCTGAAGGCCGGCAAGCATGTGCAGGTCGAGATTCCTCTGGCCGACAGCCTCGAGGATGCGCAGCAGGTGGCCGAGCTGCAAAAGCAGACCGGCCTGGTGGCCATGGTCGGCCATACCCGCCGCTTCAACCCCAGCCACCAGTGGGTGCACAAGAAGATCGAGGCTGGCGAGTTCAACATCCAGCAGATGGATGTGCAGACCTATTTCTTCCGTCGCACCAATATGAATGCGCTGGGCCAGGCCCGCAGCTGGACCGACCACCTGCTGTGGCACCATGCCGCCCACACCGTGGACCTGTTCGCCTACCAGGCCGGCAGCCCCATCGTCAAGGCCAACGCCGTGCAGGGTCCGATCCACAAGGATCTGGGCATTGCCATGGACATGAGCATCCAGCTCAAGGCCGCCAACGGCGCGATCTGCACGCTGAGCCTGTCGTTCAACAACGACGGCCCCCTGGGCACTTTCTTCCGCTACATCGGCGACACGGGCACCTATCTGGCCCGCTACGACGATCTGTTCAACGGCAAGGAAGAGAAGATCGACGTCTCCAAGGTCGACGTGTCCATGAACGGCATCGAGCTGCAGGACCGTGAATTCTTCGCCGCCATCCGCGAAGGCCGCGAACCCAATTCCAGCGTGCAGCAGGTGTTCAACTGCTACAAGGTGCTGCACGAGCTGGAGCAGCAGCTGAACGCGGACTGATAGCCCGCCGGCGCAGCAGCGTGGCAAAGGCTGGGGCTTGCTCCGGCCTTTGCTGTTTCTGCTGCCGGATTGATAGCTGCCAGCCCTCATGGTGTATGGGCTATAGGCTATAAATACCCAAAACTCGCCTTCGCGCGACCGACCACTCCCGAGGAGCATCTGTGCAAAATCGTCAACTAGGCCCGTTCAGCGTTGCCAATGTGGCCCTGGGCTGCATGAATTTCTGCCATGCCTATGGCAGCCCCGTCTCCACCGAACAGTCCCATGCCGTGCTGCATGCGGCACTGGATGCGGGCGTGACCCTGTTCGACACGGCCGCTCTCTATGGCTTTGGCGCCAGCGAGTCGCTGGTCGGCCCCGTGCTCAAGCCCCACCGCAATCACATCACCCTGGCCAGCAAGGGCGGCATGGCCGGCGTGCGTGGCGAGGATGGCGTGATGCGCCGCGTGATCGACGGCCACCCCAGGACCCTGCGCCAGAACTGCGAGGACAGCCTGCAGCGCCTGGGCACGGATGTGATCGATCTCTACTATCTGCACCGCTGGGACAAGAACGTGCCCATAGAGGAGTCGGTGGGCGAGATGGCCAGGCTCAAGGAGGAGGGCAAGATCCGCGCCCTGGGCCTGTCCGAAGTCGGTGTGGAGGCTCTGCGCCGCGCCCACAAGGAGCACCCTATCGCCGCGCTGCAGAGCGAATATTCGCTGTGGTCGCGCAATGCCGAGCTGGGCACGCTGGCTGCCTGCAAGGAGCTGGGCATCGCCTATGTGGCATTCAGCCCCATGGGTCGCGCCTTTCTGAGCGGCAAGCTGCAGGAGGTGGGCAGCTTCGTCAAGGGCGATATCCGCGCCACCATGCCGCGCTTCGCGCCCGAGAGCTATGCGCAGAACCTGCGCCTGCTGGCCCCCATGCAGGCCGTGGCCGAGAAGGCCGGCTGCACGCTGGCCGAGCTGGCTATCGCCTGGGTGCTGCACCAGGGCGAGCATGTGATTGCCTTGCCCGGCACGACCAGCGTGGCCCATCTGCACGAAGACATTCGCGGCGGCAGCGTCAAGCTGGGGGCCGAGTTGCTGGCCGAGCTCGCAGAGATCTTCAGGCCCGAAGCCATTGCCGGCGACCGCTATGCGCTGCAAGGCCAGGGCGAGGTGGACACCGAAAAATACCTGTTCGAAAAGCGTCCAGCCTGAGCCGTTCGCTGCGCCGTGCTCAGGACTATGGGCGCGGCAGCACGTGCAGGGGAATGTCCCTGTGCTGCGCCAGCCGTATGAGCTGCGCGCAGCTGAGCGCGCCCAGAAACCGCGCCACACCCGCATGTACTTCGGGGCTGCGCATGTCCGCGGGCTGCTCATGGGCGAGGCCCGCGGCCTCGCAGAGCCGGGCCGCAAAATGGGGCTCCAGCGCGGCCACGGCGACCATGCCGTCGGCGCAGGGGTAGATGCGGTAGCCCGCATGAGCACCGCCCACATCGCCCGTGGGCTGGGTCAGGCCCCAGTGCCAGGGCAGGGCCAGCCACTGCGCGGCCTGGGCCAGTCCCACCTCGCGCAGAATGCCGCGGCCGCTGCGGCCGCTGACCAGCACGGTCTGCAGCACGGCTTCGCTGGTCATCAGCGCGCCCGCCATGTCGGCAAACAGGCTGGGCGGCAGAGCCGCACCGCGCACCAGCCCGGCCTCGGCCTGATAGGTGAGGTCATGGCCAGGTACGTCTGCTAGTTCGCCCGCGCTGCCGACCACGCGCACCAGCGAGAGCCCGGGGTAGCGCTGCTGCAGGGCCTCCCAGCCCAGGCCCAGCTTGGCCAGGGCCGCGGGCCTAAAGGAGGTCAGCAGCACATCGCTGCGCGCCAGCTGCTCGTGCAATTGCTGCTGGCCGGCCTCGGTCTTGAGGTCGGCGCGCATGAGCTGCACGCCCTCATGCATCTGCGCATAAGCGGTTGGGCAATACAGGCCCATGGGGTCGGTCGGGCCGGCGGCCATGGGCTCGAGCTTGTGGCAATCCGCCCCCATGGACGCGCAGCGCCACAGTGCCGCGGGGCCGGGCAGATTGAGGGCGAGGCTGAGTATGCGCACTCCTTGCAGGGGCAGGGTATCCGCGGCAGTGGTCATAAAGGTGGGTCTCCGTGCTGGTGCTGCTCTTGTAGTCCATGGGCGGGGCGAAAGCTGGCACTTTCAGGACAGTCTGTTGCGCCAGTGATGGTGCCGAGGGCTATTGCGCTGTGGCAAGCTAGCCTCATCTGTAGAAAAGCGCCCGGCCCGGGTGCAGCTGAATTTGATTGTGATGCGTAGACGTACGCTTTTGTCTCTGGGGGGCGCTGCCGTGGCAGCATCCGGGGGCTGGATGGCTTATTCCATGACTTCTGTTTCCAACACCGTGCTGCCCCAGCAACTGCTGCAGCAACTCAAACCCTCGCCGCGCATGCCGGTGATGTTTCTCGGCCATGGCAGTCCCATGAACGTGATCGAGGACACGCACTGGCGCCAGAGCTGGCAGGCCCTGGGCCGGGAGCTGACGGACAAGGGCATAGCGCCGCAGCTGATTCTGTGCATTTCCGCGCACTGGCTGACCGAGTCCGAATGGGCGCTGACCGGCATGGCCCAGCCGCGCACCATCCACGACTTCGGCGGCT
>JAFAIY010000368.1 GCA_019236485.1 Comamonas sp.
GGCATCGATCTTCTACACTTGCGCCTTATCTCTGCACCGCAAGTACCACAGACCGATACCATGAGCACGACCGCCGATCTTGTTACCGCCATCAAGAAGGAACTCAAAGCCGCGCAGCTGACCTATGCCGATCTGGCCGAGGCCATAGGCATGGCCGAATCCAGCGTCAAGCGCATGCTGGCCAAGGGGGATATGCCGCTGTCGCGCATAGACGAGATCTGCCGCGCCCTGCACCTGGACTTTGCCGACCTCGCACGCAGCGTGGCCGACAGCCGCCCGCTGCTGCAGCAGATGACGCGCGAACAGGAGACCGCCGTGGTGGCCGACCGCAAGCTGCTGCTCACGGCCATCTGCGTGCTCAGCCAGTGGACGCTGGAGCAGATCGTGGCCACCTACCGCATCACCGAGCCCGAGTGCATAGGCTATCTGGCCCAGCTGGACCGCATAGGCATCATCGAGCTGCGCCCGGCCAACCGCTACAAGCTGCGCCTGGCCAAGACCTTTCGCTGGCAGGCCAACGGCCCGGTGATGGACTTTTTCCGCGAAAACGCCGTGCTCGACTACTTCGGCGGCCAGTTTGCGGGCGAGGACGAGACCATGCTGCTGGTCCATGGCTCCATCGCCCCGCATCTGGCACCCAATTTCGTGGAGCGCATGCAGCGCATAGGCCAGGATTTCTCGCAGCAGCATCTGCAGGACCAGCGCCTGGCAGCCAACAAGATCGAGGGCTACACCCTGGTGCTGGGCATGCGCAAATGGGAGCTGCCCGTGTTTGCCGCGCTGCGCCGCTGACCCGCAATACTGATAGCTGCCAGCGCTTTGACCGCCGGGGCTGAAGCGCTATTTGACGTCTGTTTTCAGCTCGCAACCCGGCTTCACCAACGCGATACATAACATTGCAGGACTTAGCGCAAGCGCAACGCCTTCTTGACGTTGGCCGCACAACATCGAGCCATGGATTGACGAATGCATGGGCCGGCCCGAACGCCGGCCTTGCATTGCAACAAGAGGAGAAGGCTTATGTTGTCACTTCGCAGCACCCTGAACATCACGGCCCTGGCCTTGCTGGCCCAGCTGGCTCTCGCGGGCACGGCCCAGGCCCAGCCCATGGTCGCCCCGCAGGGCGCTTATGTGAACGTGCAGTACGGTGCGCCGCCGCCCCTGCGCTACGAAGCCATGCCCGCACCGCGCCGCGGCTATATCTGGGCTCCGGGCCACTGGGAGCCACGCGGCTACCGCCATGTCTGGGTGCCCGGACACTGGGAGCGCGTGCGCATGGGCTATGTCTATCGCAGACCCCAGTGGTATCAGCGCGGCGGCCACTGGTATTACAGCGGCGGCCACTGGGACCGCGACGGCGACGGCCGGCCCAACCGCTACGACCACCACCCCAACAATCCCTACCGCCGCTAAACGGCGAAACTGATCGCTCCCTCCGCTGGTTTCTCCCTCCGAGTCATCACGTTCCAGCGGATTTCAGGCCCACATCCCTTGCGGATGCGGGCCTTTTTTGCGTTTTTCCCACAATTTTTATTCGGCATAAGCATATAAAACCAAAGCATTAATGCTCAAACATAATAAGCAGCCTTCACTGTTCTTCTGGACCTCGTCGACCATGCGCCTGCTACCCCATCTTCTTTCCGGTTCCCGCGCCCTGGCGGCCGTGGCCGCCCTGCTTCCCCTGGCCGGCCAGGCTGCCGACCATGGCGCGGCCGGCTATCCCCACCAGCCCATCACCATGATCATGGGCTTCAACGCGGGCTCGGGCGTGGACGTGATCGGCCGCGTGGCTCAGGAGCCGCTGGGCAAGATTCTGGGCCAGCCCGTCATCATCGACTACAAGACCGGCGCGGCCGGCAATATCGGCAGCGAATTCGTGGCCCGCGCCAAGCCCGATGGCTACACCATCTACTTCGGCACGGCGGCCACCCATGGCAGCAATGCGGCGCTCTACAAGAAGCTGCCGTTCGACGTGGAGACCGACTTCGTGCCCGTGGCGCCGCTGGTGGACGTGGCCAATGTGCTGACCATCAATCCCAATGTGATCAACGTCAAGAACCTCAAGGAATTCGTGGACGAGATCAAGGCCCACCCCGGCAAGTACAACTATGCCTCCACGGGCAACGGCGCGGGCACGCATATGGCGTTTGCCGAGTTCAACTCGCGCCTGGGCCTGGACATGGTGCACGTGCCCTACAAGGGCGGCCCCGAGGCCATCACCTCGGTGCTGCGCGGCGAGACCTGCTGCATCATGAACCAGGTGCAGACCGTGCTGAGCCACTACAAGGCCGGCAAGGTGCGCCTGCTGGGCGTGACCACGGCCAAACCCGTGGAAGCCGTGAAGGAGGTGCCGACGATTGCCTCCAGCGGCCTGCCCGGCACCAAGGGCTTCAACAGCTCCATCTGGTTCGGCATCTTCGCGCCCAAGGGCACGGACCCGAGCATCGTCAAAAAGCTCAACCTGGCCGTCAACGAGGTGCTGAACCTGCCCGATGTGCGCGAGCGCTTTGTCTCCCAGGGCAATACCCTGCGCGAGGAAACACCCGAGCAGTTCAAGAAAACCGTGCACGATGATCGTCTCAAATGGGCCAAGGTGGTCAAGGACGCGAAAATAAGCATCGATTGACGGTCCTCCTCCGCGCAACCGCCTTCCTCTGGGGGCACTGGCTGCGGGGCAGCCCTGCCGGCCATTCCGCTTGCGGGCGCCGGTTTTAGCGTTTTGAATCTGCGCCAGCCGCTACAAGCGGCTGGCGCTTTGTGGTTTGCTTATGTCTCTGAATGCTCTAGTCAGCTACGGCCCGGCCGGTCTGGCCGCCCTAGAAGAACGCCTGCGCGACGATTTCGTCACGCTGGGCTGGCCCGCCAAGGCCTGGATCACGCCCACCCAGCGCCAGGCCGCTGCGGTGCACGATGTGATCGTCGTCGGCGCCGGCCAGGCCGGCCTGGCCCTGCATGTGGCGCTGAGCCAGGTCGGCATTCGGCCCGTGCTGCTCGACAAATCCCCGCGGGGCTTCGAAGGCCCGTGGGCGACCACGGCGCGCATGGAGACCCTGCGCTCGCCCAAGGAGCTCACGGGCCCGGCCATGGGCATTCCCTCGCTGAGCTTCCGTGCCTGGTTCATCGCCCAGTTCGGCCTGGATGCCTGGTCCGCTCTGGACAAGATTCCGCGCCTGCAATGGATGGACTATCTGCGCTGGTACCGGCGCGTGACGGCCGCCGATGTGCGCAACGGCCACGAGGTGATGGCCATACGCCCGCAGGCCGACGGCGTGGTGGAACTGGATGTGAAGGCCGGGGGCGAGGTCACGACCTGGCAGACTCGCCGCCTGGTGCTGGCCACGGGCCGCGACGGCCTGGGCGGGGCCACGGTTCCCGCCTTCATGCAGGGCGTGGACCGGAAGTTCTGGGCGCATTCGTCCGACGAGATGGACTACGCCACGCTGGCCGGCAAGCATCTGGGCGTGGTCGGCGCCGGCGCCTCGGCCATGGACAGCGCGGCCACGGCGCTGGAGCACGGTGCGGCCAGCGTGGACCTGCTGGTGCGCCGCAGCCAGCTGCCGCTGATCAACAAGTCCAAGGGCTCGGGCGTGCCCGGCCTCACGCACGGCCAGTATCTGCTGCCCGATGCCTGGAAATGGCGCATCCGCCACTACATCAATGCCCAGCAGGTGCCGCCGCCGCACGGCAGCACGCTGCGCGTCTCGCGCCACGCCAATGCCTTCTTCAATCTGGGCTGCGCCGTGCAGGGCGTGGAGCAGCTGGGCGACAAGCTGCAGGTGCAGACCCCGGCCGGCGTATTCGTGCTGGACTTTCTGATCATCTCCACGGGCTTTGCGATCGACTGGAGCCTGCGCCCCGAATTCGCCGATATCGCCCCCCATGTGAAGCTCTGGAACCAGCGCTACACGCCCGAGGTCGGCGACGAAGATGCGGAGCTGTCCGCCTCGCCGGACCTGGGCCCGCTGTTCGAGTTCCAGGGCGATCTGCCCGGCCTCGACCATATCCACTGCTTCTGCTATCCCGCGGCCCTGTCCCACGGCACGGTGTCCGGCGATATTCCCGCCATCAGCGACGGCGCGCGCAAGCTGGCCCAGGGCCTGGCCTCGCTGTTCTATCTCGACGATATCGAGCAGCACTTCGCCAAGCTGCAGTCCTATGCCGAGCCCGAGCTGGACGGCACGGAGTGGACCGCCGCCGACAGCGCCGCACGCATGCGCCAACTTCAACAATAAGAGACTCTCATGACCGACACGATCGACCGCCTGGCCGGGCTTGCCGCCGACAACCCCTGCTTCACCACGCGCCACGAGCGCGAAAAAGTGGCCCTCGCCACCCAGGCCTGCGAAAACCTGCTGCTGGGCAGTACGCTGGACAGCGCTCTGACCCAAGCCGAGCGCCTGGTGCTGGCCGCCGAGCAGGCCCGCGTCAGCGGCGTGGCGGCACTGGAGGCCGAATACCGCGCCCGTGCCGAGGCGTTGACAGACGCCATCACGCCCGAGCTGCGCCAGATTCTGGATAAGGCTGGCGCCCAGACCGGCAATGCGCGCCTGGATGCCATGCTGCACTTTGTGCGCACGCTGGCGCTGAACCCCGCCGAAAGCGACCGGGCCGCGCTGCTGGCAATCCCGGCCGCGGGCCTGTCGCTTAACGACACCGTGCTGCTGGCCCAGCTGATAGGTTTTGTGGCCTACCAGGCCCGTTTGCTGGTGGGCGTCCAGGCCATGAACGCCATGGGCGGCAAAGCCGAGGCCCAGCCCACCGAGCCCGTGGCCGCCGCGGCTTTTGTGCACCCGGCCAATCTGCCCGCGCCCGGCGAGCCGCTGCGCCGCAACGGCTTCACCAGCGAAACCCTGGGCTGGAAAGCCTGGCTGGAGGGACTGGACCCCGATACCGCCACTCCCGAGCAGCAGCAGGTGCTGGATGCGAGCCACCCCAAGGCGCGCAGCATGGACTTCTATCTGGTGCTGGCGCGCCAGCCCCAGGTGCTGCTGGAACGCTCCCAGGCCTTCAACGCCATCATGTATGCGCCGGGCGGCCTGTCGCGCGCCGAGCGCGAAGTCGCGGCCACGGCCGTCTCGCGCGCCAACGGCTGCGTGTACTGCGCCTCGGTCCATGCCCAGCGCTTCGAGCAGCTGGCCAAGCGCAACGACGTGATGGCCCAGATGTTCGACGACCCCGACACGGCCGGCACCAATGCGCGCGAGCGCGCCATCATCCAGTCCGCGCTGGTGCTGACGCGCGCGCCCGGCAGCTTCGGCACGCAGAATCTGCAGCCGCTGCGCGATGCGGGCCTGTCGGACCTGGAAATCCTGGACATGCTGCACTCGGCCGCGCTGTTCGGCTGGGCCAACCGCCTGATGCTCAACCTGGGCCAGGAAATCTGGCCCGCCGGCGCCTAAGCCCCGGGGGCGCGCCCCCCGGTCAGACTCCTGTGGTCGAGGGCCCGGTAAACACCGTGAGCACGCCGGCCAGCTGATGCACGCGCGCATCCATGAGCTGGGCCTCGGCCATCACGCCAATCAGGGGCACGGGGCCCAGCGCGTGGCGCAGCAGCCTGAGCTCGGCATCGGGGCCGCCGAACAGCTCGCTGCCGCGCCCCTTGCAGCTCATGTACACGGCGCCGCGTATGTGCAGCGGGGCCGGCTCCGGCTCGACCCCGGGCTCGGCATCGGCAAAATCGGCCAGCAGCGCATCCTTGAGGGCCGCGCCCATCTGCAGCAGCTCATGGCGCGCGGCGCTGGCCTGGCGCTGGCAAAAGATCACCGTGTGCTCGGACTCCACGCCCGACGAGAGCGCAATGCCCTGGCGCACGGGGTCCAGCCCCACGATATGCAGCACCTGGGCCTCGTCGCTCAGCACGCCGCGCTCCAGCCCGCGCCCCAGCGGGGCAATCGCGGCCTGGGTCTTGCGCAGCTGCGACAGCGCCGCCTGCCAGCCGCCGCCCGCATGGGGGCCGGCCTGCACATCCAGCAGCTCCAGCAGCCTGGGCAGTGCGGGCTCGCCGTCGAGCTCCAGCAGCACCGGGCCCCGGGTCTCGGTGATCTCCAGCCCCTGGCCCAGCGGCGTGCAGCCCTGTGCCAGACGCGAGATGCAGGCCACGTCGCTGTCGAAGGCCACGCCCGAAAAACCGCCCTGGAACACGCCCACGCTGCCCCCCGAGCGCAGCCGGGCCAGGTCCTCCTCGCGGCAGGCGAACTGCACGCTGTGCTCGCCTCCCACCGCGCCGAACAGATTGCCCGAGGAGGTGCGCTCCGAAAGCTCGAGCAGCAGCTCGGCCAGCTCGGGCTGGTCCACATCGGCATGCACCAGAGCCGAATGCGCTTCAAAGCCGGCCTCGGTACCGCCCAGGGCCAGCGGCGCCACGCCGGAATAGATGCGGTAATGGGCCGCGGGAATATCGAGCAGCATCACGGCCACGGCCATCTCTGCAGAATACTCGTGCTCCATGGCCAGCACCGCATCGCCGGAGCTGCCCACCCAGTCCGTGACCTGCGGCAGCGAGCGGGCCAGCAGCGCCAGCAGCTCCTGCGCATGGCGGGCCATGCTTTTCGAGACATAGACCAGGCCCAGCCTGTGCCTGGCCTGCGGCTGGCGCAGCAGCTGTTCGCGCAGCTGCAGCAGCACCCGCTCTGCCGCATTGCGCCAGTCCGCATGACTGGCGTGACCTACGGGAAACAATGACATAAACCCTCCTGCCCAAGCTTGGATGGGCACGCCGTGCCCAGGCTTCCGTCCTCTCCCCCGCGGCGAGGTCTAGGGCTTGCGCGCGGCCGTGGTTTTGCGCGCCGGCTTCTTGGCCGCGGCAGGGCTGGCGGCCGCGGCGGGCTTGCTGCGCGTGCCGGCCGCGGTCTTTTTGGCGGCAGCCGGCTTGACAGGGCTTGCGGTCTGGGCGGCCGCCACCACCTGGTCCATGGCGGCCTTGGCAAAGCCGCTGGCCATCTCGGTCGCCTTCTGTGCGGCGGCCATGGTCTGCGGCGGCTCGGCCATGGCCTTGGCGGCGATCTGCTGGAACTGCTGCGTCAGCGCTCCCCACCACTGCATGGCCTGGCCCAGGGCGGCCTGGGTCTGCTGCTGCGGATTGGCGGCCGCCTCGGCGCCCGGCCCTGCCCCATCGGCCTGCGCCGCGGGCGCCTCGCCCATGGGCCAGCCCTTGTGGCCGGCGGCCTCGGCCGCGGCACCGGGGAAGTGGAAGGATTTGGCCAGCTCGCTCATGCTGACATTCATGCCCTGCAGCGTGGACAGGGTCATGCGCTGCACTTCCAGCGCCTGGATGGTCGCGGCCAGCGCGCGGCCGTTCTGCTCCAGCCAGAACTGCACGGCCTTGAGCTCGGCGATGCGCTTGTCCACCTCTTCCACGCTGACCGTGGGCGCCACCCATTGCGGCACGCGGCCCATGGGATTGGCCGCCGCTCCGGCGCTCTGCGCCAGCCCCTGCAGAAAATCAAAGCCCGGAATGAATTTGCCGAAACCGAATGCCGATGTATCGCCGCTCATAGTGCTCTCCGCTACAGGGATGGAAACCGATCTCCGTGCCCGGCCTCGCCGGACACGGAACTAGCTTACTGCAGTTGCGGCGGATGCTGCAAACAAAGGAGCAGGCGTCAGTGCTGATGTGCGCCGTGGCCCATATGGCCGGATTCGGCGGGAGCCGTGCCGGCCGGCGGCGTCAGGCGCACCGGCACCTGCAGATGCAGGCGTGAGAGCTCGCCCTTGACGTCCTTGAACACCAGGGTGATGGGCACTTGCGTGTCCTTGAGCAGCGGAGCCTTGAGCTGCTGCAGCATCACGTGATAGCCGCCGGGCTTGAGGTCCACGGCCACGCCCTTGGGCAGGTCCAGGGACTCGATGGCGCGCATGCGCATCACGTCCCCATCCATCTTCATCTCGTGTACCTCGGCCACGGCAGCGGCCGGCGATTCGGCGCCCACGAGCTTGAGCGGCTCCTGGGCCGTCAGGCGCATGAAGGCTCCCGAGGCCTGCTGGCCCGGCACGCTGGCGCGGGCCCAGGCATTCTCGGCCTTGACATGGGCCGCATCGGGGTGAGCCCAGGCCATGCCGGAAACCATCAGCGAGCCCAGGGCCATCAGGGTGAAACGACGCAGATTCATGAAACTTTCTCCATTTGAAACAGGTGATTTGCAGATATCAAGAGCTTGCCACCAACGCCAGCGACCGGGCTGGCATCGGCGGTCATGGTGTGGAAAGTTTCATAGCGGCGGTGCGCGCGCCGGTGGCAGCAGGCCGGCAAAACGAGGCAATCGCCCTGCGTGCCATATACGGCTCTCAAGCGCGATCCGGACCGGCCGGGCCATGAACTGGGCCGCAGGCGGCGGTGCAAGTGCCGGCAGGCATAGCGCGCAGTCGATGGCGTGCAGCGCCGGCACCACCTCGTCGCCGGCCGGGCCGGGCACCCAGTGGCTGGTGCCGGAGGCCGAGCACACGGGCTCCCAGCCTGCGACGGCCTGAGCCCTGGCATAGGGCGCGGCAATCGTGGCCAGCATCACGCAACACCAGGCGGCCAGCACCCAGCGGACACTGTTACGCCATGCCCGGCCTGCCTGATCTTGTACCCGCGAATGCATGGGCGGATTGTAGAAGATACCCCCTATCCGGTTGGCGACCCGGGGCCTGCAGCGCTTGGCTCTACGATATGCAACTTGCACATTCCAACCACCAAGGAGACATGCATGCTGACTCTGTGCGGATTCTCGGCCAGCAATTACTACAACAAGGTCAAACTGGCCTTGATGGAGAAGCGGATTCCCTTCGAGGAAGAACTCGCCTGGCTGGGCCAAACCCATCCCGATGAATCGCCGCTGGGCAAAGTGCCTTATCTGCGCACCCGGCACGGCGCCATCAGCGAGTCCGACGCCATCATCGAATATGTGGACACCCTGTCGCCCACCACGCCCTTGCTGCCTGCCGACCCGTTCGCAGCGGCCAAGGTGCGCGAGCTGTGCGTGTATCTGAACCTGCATCTGGAGCTGGTGGCGCGCAACCTCTATCCCCAGGCATTCTTCGGCGGCAAGGTCAGCGACGCCACGCGCGACAAGACGCTGGAGCAGCTGCGCAAAAACATCGCCGCCTTCGCCAAGATCGCGCGCTTCGACACGCCGTTCATCGCCGGCGAGCAATTCAGCCTGGCCGACTGCAGCGCCATCGTGCACCTGCCGCTGATCAGCAGCGCCACCAAGATCATGGGCGGCACCGACCTGCTGGCCGAGCTGCCGGTGCGCGACTATCTGACCCGCATGGGCGAGCGCCCCGCGGTGCAGAAGCTCAACGCCGACCGCAAGGCCAATACCGTCGAGCTGATGGAGCATATGCAGGCCAAGGCCGCGCGCTGATCGGGCCAGGCAGGCGCAGGCAATGCTATCGTCGCAGTCACTATGCAAAGCCTGTTTCACCTTGCCTACCACGTGACCGATCTTGACGAGGCCCGCCGCTTCTATGGCGGCGTCCTCGGCTGCCGCGAAGGCCGCAGCACCGAGACCTGGGTCGATTTCGACTTCTTCGGCCACCAGATCTCCCTGCATCTGGGCCGGCCCTTTGCCGTGGCCAATACCGGCAAGGTCGGCAGCCACATGGTGCCCATGCCCCATCTGGGCGTGATCCTGCTCAAGCCAGACTGGCTGGCTCTGGCAGAGCGCCTGAAAGCCGCCAACACGCAGTTTGTGCTGCCGCCCCAGGTGCGCTTCGAGGGTGAGCCCGGCGAGCAATGGACCATGTTCTTCCACGACCCCAGCGGCAACCCGATCGAGGTCAAGGGCTTTGCCAATTGGGAGGCGGTGTACGAGCACTGAGACCGTGCACCGGCATGCGTCTTTACATCCCCGCTGAAACCCATGGCCGCTCCCCGCAAGGCACTGCCGGAAATTGATCCACAGCGCTGCACAGGCTGCGGCTGGTGCATAGGCGTGTGTCCGCCGCATGTGCTGTCGCTAGAAGTTCAAAGCGCTACCGGGTTCGGCCCCAAACGCTCCACCTTGCACGATGCGCTCGGATGCACGGGCTGCGCCCTATGTGCCGTGCGCTGTCCGTTTGATGCGATTCGGATGGTGAAGATTGGCAAGCACTGAGAGGTTGCCCTTTTGAAGGACAGAGGACGGGGCTCGGCCCGTCAGCCGACCTACTTTCTGCTGCCATAAAGTAGGCAAAGAGCCGGCCCCTACTGCCCACGTCCTTCCGGCTTCGCCTACGGGCAACCTGCGCCATCAACCTCTTGTGGCTGTACGGCAAAACTCACTGCGCGCTGAGGCGCTCCGTTCAAACACATTGCCGTAAAAGTGATGACGATGCAGTTGCACTCTGCGGTGCAACTGCGCGCCACAAGAGGCCGCCGTCGCAGGCGTGGGCACAAGGGGTAAACCGGATGCGAGATAGCTTCTTTGCAAATTGATAGCGGATACCGCAACTTAGATAAGCGTTACAGGCCAATTTCGTCACAAAACTCGCTGGCTATCCGTATCCACCCGTCTGGCTGCGCCTGCGGCATGCGGTTCAAGTTGCGGGCATTGGCACCGAAGAGTGCCAATGCTTTGTCATCAAATTTGCGGCAACGTGCTTGAACGGAGCGCCTTGGCGCGCAGTGAGTTTTGCCGCACCGCAGCCTGAGCCGCGTGCCGCAGGTTTGCCCGCAGCGAAGCGAAGGGACGCAGACACTCGGGTCGCCTTTTCTTTGGGTACTTGTCTTTTGGCGAAGCAAAAGAAAGTACCTCGGCTGGCGGGCCGAGACCCGCCCTCTGCCCTCAAGAATCAGCGCTGCAGCTTATTTATCCCCCTAAGAGTCTGTTCAAAGTCTTTTGAGCAATAGAACCAAGAAGGCCAGATGGACAAACTGCAAGCTAGTATTGAGCAGCCGCTCACAGTTCTTCCATAGCCGTCTGTTCTTGTCCAACCACGCAAAGCTGCGCTCAACGACCCAGCG
>JAFAIY010000166.1 GCA_019236485.1 Comamonas sp.
GGTGCCTATGATGCCGATCACGCCCTTGGGCTGATACCTGACCCAGGCGCTGGCGCCGAACATGTCGAAGGGCTTGACGCTGGGACGCTCGGAGTCGCCCATCCAGTCCCTGAAGTGGTCGCGCGCATGCTTGAGCGAGGACAGCGAGCCCAGAATATCGTTGGCCAGCGAGAATACGGCCGGGCGTCCGCCGAAGTCTTCGCCCATGGCCTCGCAAAGCGCGTCCTTGGATTCGACCAGCATGTCTATCACCTGCTGCAGGCGCTGCACGCGCAGCTCGGCGCTCACCGGGCCTTGCGCTATAAAAGCCTGCTTTTGCAGATCCAGCAGCTGGCGGATGCCTGGGGAAGGGTTGGACTGGGTCATTTTGTCTCCTGAATAAGTCTTGTGGAACCGATGTGGCAGGGCTCAGATGCTCGGACCTGAGGATTGTCCGGGCGTCGTCCAAAGAGACGATGGCACAAGCCTTGGGCCCACGCACGATGCCTCGCATGCATACACCCCACATGCCTCCCAGAGTGAACTGGCGCACACATCTAAGCCTGGCCTTGCTGGCGCTGGTCTATATTTTCTCCTTCATAGACCGCCAAGTGCTGTCCATATTGCTTGAGCCCATCAAGCACGAGTTCGGCGCCTCGGACACGCAGATGGGCCTGCTCACCGGCCTGGCCTTCGGCCTGCTCTATGCGGCCCTGGGCATTCCCGTGGGCCGCCTGGCCGACACGCGCAACCGCCGCAATATCGTGGCCCTGTGCTGCGGCATCTGGAGCCTGGCCACCATGTCCTGCGGAATCGCCACCCAGTACTGGCAGATGTTTGTCGCACGCATGAGCGTGGCGGTGGGCGAGGCCGGCGGCATGGGGCCGTCGATCTCCATAGTCTCGGATCTGTACCCGCCCAAGATGCGCTCGTTTGCGATCAGCCTGTTCATGATGGGCCCCAATCTGGGCACGCTGCTGGGCCTGGTGCTGGGCGGCATGGTGGCCCAGTACTATGGCTGGCGCGCCGTGTTTCTGGCCTTCGGCATTCCGGGCGTGATTCTGGCGCTCATCGTCTACCTGGTCGTCAAGGAGCCGCTGCGCGGCGCCTATGAACAGGCCGCAGCCAAGCCGGCCAAGCCCGCACCGCGCGAATCCATGCTGCGCCAGGTCTGGCGCCTGCTGGCCATGAAGCCGCTGCGCCAGATCTGCCTGGGCTGCGGCGTGGCTGGCATTGCAGGCTATGGCTACGGCGTCTGGGCGCCCAGCTTCTTCATGCGCATTCACGGCATGAGCATCGCGCACGCGGGCCTGGTCTTCGGTCTGGCCAGCGGCCTGGGCGCCGTGTTCGGCGCCGTGTTCTGCGGCTGGCTGTCGGACCGGCTCACCCAGTACGACACCCGCTGGCAGCTGGGACTGGCCGCCATAGGCACTTTCTGCGCCGTGCCCGCGGGCGTGGCGGTATTCTTCTGGCCGGTGTCGGACTTCTGGATGCTGGGCAGCATCAAGGTGCCCTATGCGATGGCGTTTGCGCTGATCTTCGGCTTCTTCGGCAGCTGGTTTGCCACCCTGTCCTATAGCGCCGTCAGCCAGATGGTGCAGTCCAGCGAGCGCAGCGTCTCCGCGGCCCTGCTCAATCTCTTCATGACGCTGCTGGGCGTGGGCATGGGGCCGCTGGTCACGGGCGTGCTTTCCGACTATTTTTCCCAAAGCCATGGCACGGACGGCCTGCGCTGGGCGCTGATGAGCGTGACCTCGCTGCTCATCGTGACCGTGATCTTCTTTGCCCTGGCCATCAAGCCCTACCAGCAACGCCTGCAGCAGCTGCAGCCCGCCTGAGCCCCACCAGAATCCGGAGAACCTTCCATGACCCGTCCCGTTGTACTCATCACCGGTGCCAGCCGCGGCATAGGCGCCGCCACGGCCATTTTCTTTGCCCGCCAGGGCTGGCGCGTGGCCATCACGGCCCGCACCCTGAGCGAAGGCGCGCAGCTCGACAACCAGCTGCGCCTGCCCAACGGCCAGCTGCTGGCCGGCAGCCTGGAATCCACGGCCCGGGCCATTGAAGCCGCGGGCGGCGAAGTGTTTGCCCAGGTCATGGACCTGATGGACCTGGCCAGCCTGGAGCGTGCTGCCGACGCGGTGCTAGATCACTTCGGCCGCGTGGACCTGCTGATCAACAACGCCGTCTACCAGAACCGCGAGGTCAACGACTTGATTCCCGATCTCAGCGTGGCGGCGCTGGAGCGCTCCATGCTCGGCAATGTGATCGCCCCCTTCCACCTGGCCCAGCGCCTGCTGCCGCAGATGGCGAGCCAGGGCGGCGGCCGCATCATCAATGTGTGCTCGGCCGCGGGCCAGTACAACCCGCCGGTGCCCGCCGACAAGGGCGGCTGGGGCTTTGCCTATGGCGCCTCCAAGGCCGCGATCGCACGCCTGGCCGGCTGCATCAACACCGAATACAAGCAGCAGGGCATACGCGCTTTCAGCGTCAACCCCGGCGTGGTGAGCACCGAGGCCGTCAAGGCCACCCTGGGCGATGACGGCGTGCTGGCCCAGCGCTATGGCGCCTCCACGCCCGAGGAAATTGCGGCCGCCCTGTTCTGGCTGGGCACCGAGCAGGATGCACTGCCGCTGTCCAAGGCCTACGCCATGATCGATCTGCAGCCGCTGTACAAGGAGCGCGTGGCCGCCTCGGCCTAGCCGCTGCAAGGCCGCACCCCGTATAAACCCTGAGCGGTTTGCGGCAGATCAAACCCGCGCCGGCACTCGTCCAAACAGAGTATGCGGCGCTCTGGCCGCTGCCGGAAGATCGATCGTCCACAACTAGATACGGAGACTGCTGCAATGGCAACCACGAAGGACTATCGTCTCGGTGAATTCACCTACCCGCGCGGCTGGTTCATGATTTCCGAAGCCATGGCGCTCGACACCCACAAGCCCGTGGCCGTGCGCTTCTTCGGTCAGGACTTTGCCCTGTACCGTGGCCGGGAAAGCGGCAAGGTCGTGCTGCTGGACGCCTATTGCCCCCATATGAAGACCCATCTGGCGGCGCCCAACGCGACCAGCTATGTAGTGATCGATGGCGGCGGCAGCAATGTGGAAGGCGACGGCATCCGCTGCCCCTATCACGGCTGGCGCTTCGGCGCCGACGGCAAGTGCAACGACATCCCCTATCACGACGGAGCCATCCCCGCGGCAGCCAGCGTCAAGAGCTGGAAGGTCGTGGAGCAGTACGGCGCCATCTGGGTCTGGTTCGACCCCGAGGGCGGCGAGCCCGACTACGATCTGCCCGTTTTCGGCGACTGGCATGACGAGACCTATGTCAACGGCCAGTGGGACTATCTGGGCGAGCTCAACCAGCATCCCATGGAAGTGGTGGACAACATCGCCGACTACGGCCACCTGAGCCCCATTCACGGCTCCACCGTGGCGCGCTTCGAAAACGAATTCAAGGGCCACAACGCCATCCAGCGCCAGTGCGGCGGCCACCGCACCCTGGTCGGCGAAGGCGGTGCCAGCGCCGATCTGCATACCGACACCTGGTACCACGGCCCCGCCATTCTGGTCTCCAAGGTCAGCGGCATGTTCAACTCCTTCATGATGATCATGCATACGCCCATCGAGGACGGCAAGATCAAGGTCTGGCACAACCTGCTGGTCAAGACCGCGCATGGCGGCCTGCCCACCAAGCCCGATGAAATCGCGGCCAAGCAGTACCAGGAAGCCAGCCGCCTGGCTTTTGCCCAGGACTTCGAAGTCTGGTCGCAGAAAGCCCCGTGCCTGAACCCGCTGTTCATCCCCAGCGACGGCGCCTTCCTCAAGGCCCGCATCTGGTACAAGCAGTTCTACAACCCCCGTGCCAAGACGGCCGAGTATCTGGACCAGTGCGAGGGCATGTACGTGCCCAAGGGCATGGTGGCCTACACCCAGGAAAGCGCAGAGGCCGCAACCGCCTGAAGCGCCCTGCCCACAAAAGGCCCATGGTTCGCCATGGGCCTTTTTTCATCCGGCCGGACCTGCCGCCAGGCAGGCTCAGGGCCTGCTGTGCGTGACCTCGGTCAGCATGAAGACGCCGTCGCCCCAGCCGTATTCGCCGTCGGCACCGGCGTCGCCCAGAGCCTGAGCGGCGGCCAGGGCCTGCTCGCGGCCGTCGAACCACCACTCGACGATATAGCGAAAGCCATAGCCTCCGGGGGCCTGCTCTTCCACGGTATTGCAGACTATGCGCGCTGCCAGGTCCAGGGCACCTTGCCGCCACTGTGCGGGGCAGGTCTGGGGAGCGCTGGCCGCGCCCCGCCAGGCATCGCTGCGCTGCAAAAAGCCCAGCAAGATCACCCGGCCTTTTTGCGGCAGCGCCGCCGCGGGCAGGCGGCTGTGCAGCAGCTGCTGGCGGCACAGCATGGAGAAATTGCGCACATAGTCGGCAAACACGCGCGGCTCGTCGGGGCGCATGACGGCCAGGGTCTCGGGATCGCCCCAGATGGCGGCGCCCGCGTCACGGTCGGCCAGCACCAGGAGGTTCACGCCGTCATGCTCCCGGCTCAGCGCCGGTGCACAGGCCTGCAGCCATCGCGAGCACTGGGCCACGGCGACGACGCGCCGGCCCACGTTCAGGCACTGGCGGCCGAGTGCGGAGTGCTCGCG
>JAFAIY010000168.1 GCA_019236485.1 Comamonas sp.
TGGCGCTTCCAGACTATGGACAGGCCGTCGCCCACGAAACGCGGCAGCACATGCAGGTGGAAGTGGTACACCGTCTGCCCCGCGGGCGCGCCATTGGCCTGGAAGACATTGATGCCGTCGGGATCGAAAGCCTTGTTCACGGCCGCGGCCACGCGCTGGGCGGTCTGCATCACGGCGCCGGCTTCCTCGGGCGTGAGCTCCAGCAGATTCACCGCATGGCGCTTGCTGGCCACCAGCACATGGCCTTTGGTGGCCTGGCCTATGTCCATGAAGGCGATGCTCAGATCGTCCTCATAGATCTTGGCCGCGGGGATCTCTCCCTTGACGAGCTTGCAGAAAATGCATTCGCCGGCCGGCGAGTGATCCACAAACATGGGCATGACGCTCTCCTTGTCGTTATTCAAGCGTCCTATCTTAGTTTCATGAGCGCACGGGCAGCAGGCAGTCGGCCGTGATTTCCGCCATGGAGTTGGCGCCCAGCATGGCCATATTGCGGTCCACCTCGTCGCGCAGCAGGGTGATCGCGTGGTCCACGCCCTGCGCGCCGCCCACGGCGGCCGCGTACATAAAGGGCCGGCCCAGAAACACCATGCGCGCGCCCAGGGCCACGGCCTTGAGCACATCGCTGCCGCGGCGTATGCCGCTGTCCATCATCACCACGCTGCGGTGGCCCACGCGGTCGACCACGCGCGGCAGCATCTCCAGCGGCGCGATGGCGCCGTCCAGCTGGCGCCCGCCGTGGTTGGAGACGATGACGCCCTGCGCGCCGATATCGGCGGCCATGACGGCGTCGTCTTCATTCAGGATGCCCTTGATGACCAGATTGCCCTGCCAGCGCTGGCGGATGCGCTCTATATGCTTCCAGCTCAGGTGGTCGCGGCCCGTGGTGTCGCGTATCGCCGTGTTGGACAGCAGGGGTGCGCCGCGCGTGGCAAACGAGTTCTCGAAGTGCGGCATGCCGTGCTGGACCAGGGTGCGCAGCAGGGTGCCCGTCATCCAGCGCGGGCGCATCAGCCCGTCCAGGGCCAGGCGCAGCGAAGGGCGCAGCGGCATGGAAAAGCCGGTGCGTACATTGTTCTCGCGGTTGGCCCAGACCGGGATGTCCACGGTCACCACCAGCGTGCCGAAGCCCGCGGCCTGGATGCGCTCGATCAGGCCGTCGATGCGGCTGGTATCGCCGGGCAGATAGGCCTGGAACCAGGTGGAAGGCGCGGCCCTGGCCACATCTTCCATGGGAATCAGCGAGGTGCCGCTCATGATGGCCGGAATGCGATTGGCAGCTGCCGTCTGCGCCAGCACCAGATCGCCGCGATAGGCGGAGATGGCGCTGATGCCCACGGGCGCGATGCCGAACGGCGAGTCCCAGGTCTGGCCGAACAGCTCCACTTTCTGATTGCGTTGCGACACATCCACCATGACTCTGGAGCTGAAGCCGTATTGCTTGAAGCTGTCGCGGTTGGCCTGCAGCGAGACGCAGTCCTCGGCCGCGCCCGAGATATAGCCGAACAGGGGGCGGGGCAGATGCCGGCGCGCGGCGGCCTCGAAATCCTGCAGCGACAGAATCTGCTGCAGGCGGCGTGGCAGGCCCGCGCGCTGGCCGTAGGCCGCTTGCGCGGCGGGGGCCGCGGGTGCAGCCAGAACTTGTGTCGATGCCATGACTGACCGTTTCTGCGAGAGCCGGAATTACTGCGCGAAGGTGCCGCGCTGGCGCATCAGCTCGCGGTGCAGCTGTTCGTTGCGCTCGAAAGGCGCGCGGCCGTGGACATAGAAGTAGTTGTTGAGCACCACCAGATCGCCGACGGGCAGGCGCACGGTGCGCGTGCCGGGCGAGCTTTCCATGGACTCCGACAGGGCCTGCAGATAGGCGGCCTCGGCATCGTTCGCCGGCTGAACGAACTGGTCGATGAAGGAGATCGACAGGCCGAACTCGCCGTGGAAGAAGACGGGGCGTTCCACGCGCTCGTTCACGTTCTTGGAGCCCGGGGCCTTGTAGAGCAGGGGCTTGGCGCCCAGCGGGTCCTGCACAAAGCGCTGCAGCTCGCTCCAGTCGTCGAGGTGCAGAAAGCGCGATTCGCCGCCCACGGCGTTTTCTTCGGAAAACTTCATCATCAGCAGCCAGTCCGTGGCCTCGGTCACGAAAGTGCCGTCGGTGTGCATGGTGAACAGACGGTAGGCCTGGCGCAGATAGGAATCGCTGGCGTCCGTGTGCTTGACCAGGAAGCGAGCGTAGAACTTGTTGGACATGGAGTCGTGGTTGCTGGGGCCGAGGAGATGGCCGACAGCGGTGCCGAACTTCACGAAGTCGTCGCTGTCCCGGCTCACGCCCTCCAGGCCCAGCACAAAGCCGCCGTGGCGGCGATCCTTGACGATGCGCACCAGGGTGTCGGCAAAGTCCTGGCCCAGATGGGCCACAAGGCGGCGCGCCAGATGAAAGCGCATGAAAGGCACGTATTCGAGGTTCTGCACGTCGATGCCCTGCACATCGGCGAGGAAGGCGGCCAGGGCCTCGGGCCTGGGGCGCAGCTGCAGCAGGCGCGGGTGATCGGGGTGGGCGCAGATCTCGTAGCCGGCGGGCTGGCTCAGGTGCAGAGGTGTGGTGGCGTTCATGGGGCGGTCTCGATAGGGAATGCTGCGATTGAACCTCTGTTGTTTGATACGATCTACGGGTTGAAATGCATTTTTTAATAATTAATTCAGATTAAAAAACCATGCTCAGCTACCGCCAACTCGAGCACTTCGTGGCCGTCGCTCAGGAGCTGCACTTCTCGCGCGCCGCAGACCGCCTGGGCATCGCCCAGTCGGCGGTCAGCGTGCAGATACAGCAGCTGGAGCAGCAGTTGGGCGTGCGTCTGCTGCAGCGCAACAAGCGCAAGCCCATCACGCTGACCGATGCCGGCGAGCTGCTCTACGACGAGGCCGTGGCCGTGCTGCGCCATATGGAGCGCGCGCAGCAGATAGGACAGCTGGCGGCCCAGGGCATGAGCGGCCATGTGAAGCTGGGCTATATCTCCTCGGCCGTGACCTCGGGCATGCTGGCGCGCGTGCTGACCCGCTTCCGTCCCGGCCATGAGCAGGTGCATATGCAGGTGCTGGCCATGGAGACACCGCGCCAGCTGCAGGCGCTGCAACTGGGGGAGATCGATGCGGGCCTGCTGCGCCCGCGCCGCCGCTATCCCGAGGGCGTGCAGGCCGTCATCGTGCACAGCGAACCCTTTATGGTGGCCATGGCCGACAGCCATGCGCTGGCGCGCCAGGAGTCGGTGAGCGTGGCCGATCTGCGCGGCCAGACCTTTATCGCACCGCAGTTCCTCAACGAGAGCGAAGGCTTTGCCGAGGTGCTGGCACGACTCGCCGAGACGGCAGGCTTTTCGGCGCGGGAGGCCTACCGCGTCAACGATTTCGTCACCGCCACCAGCCTGGCGGCCGCGGGCTACGGCATCGTGGTGTTGCCCGAATCCAACCGCCTGCTGAACCAGCCGGGCGTGAGCTTCAGGCCGCTGCGGGACTTTGGCGAAACTGTGCACATGGCCCTGGCCTACCGCGAGCGCGAGAACTCGCCGGCGGTGCGCGCTTTTCTGGCCGTGGCCAGAAGCTGCGTGGAATAGCGGGCGCCGCTTGCTGTGGGCGACGCGCGGATTCCGGCGAGGGACCGGCGGGCCGAGGGTGTGATCTGCGCCATGCAGCACTAGCTGGCGTATTGCGGGGCCGAAGATCTGCGCGCCAGCAGCGGCCAGGCCAGCAGGCTGACTGCGCCGGCCAGCGTCCACACCGCAGTCCAGGGCGCATGCAGCAGCAGCCCGGCCACGGCCTGGGGCGTGAGGAAGTTGGCCACAAATACCAGGGTGTTGCACATGCCCAGCGCCGTGCCGGCCTGGGTCGCGCCCGCAGACGTCGCCAGCTCTGCATAGGCCACGCCATGCCAGGCCGAGATGGCGGTGCCGCACAGGGCCAGCAGCAGCGCCAGGATGCCGCCCGTGAGCTGCATGGCGCTGGCGGCGGCCAACAGGGCAAAGAGCAGGGCGCTCAGCGCAATGCAGCGGCCCAGATAGCTGGCGCGGTTGCCGCGCCTGTCGGTCCAGTGCCCGCTCCAGATCCGCAGCGCCATGGCGCAGATCTGCAGCGCGGCCATGGCGGCCGCAATGGCGCCGGTGCCAAGCCGTCCCATATCGTGCAGAAAGACCGTGCCGAACTGCAGCACCGCAAACTGCGGCACGCACAGCAGAGCAATGCCCAGGCACAGCAGCCAGACCTGTTTGCTGCGCAGGGTCGAGCCCGGGGTCTGACGGGCTTTCGGGCTGCAGCGCTGCTCCTGCATGCGGTCCGGCTCATGAATCCATAGCAGGCAGAGCAGGGCGGCCAGAGCGCTGGCAATCGCCAGCAGGCCGTAGACCATGGTGAAGCCCTGCTGCAGCGCAAGCCCGGGCAGGATCAGCGCGCCCAGGGCGCCGCCCATGGGAATCGCGGTCTGGCGGATGCTCATCGCCAGACCGCGCTGGCCCGCATCAAACCACAGCATGATGGCCCGGCCGCTGGCGCCGTTGACGCTGCCGCCCAGCAGGCCCAGAAGCAGCAACAGCGCGCCAAGCAGCGTCGGCGGCGGAATCTGGCCGGACCGCGGAGCGGCCCACAGCGCGAGCGCGGCCAGGGCCAGCGTGGTGCCGCTCAGGCCGGTCAGCAGCACGGGCCGGTCGCCCCAGCGGTCGGTCAGCAGGCTCCAGGGCAGTTCGCTGATGGCAATGCCCAGGCCCATCAGGCCCAGCATCAGTCCCAGGCCGGCGGTATCCAGCCCATAGCTGCTGCGCAGCATGATGGCGGTCATGGGAATGCCGCTGAAAGTCATGGAAAACGCGGCATTGGCCAGCGTGCCTGCGGCCAGTACCTGCCAGCGCTGCGCCGTGGGCGGATTGGCGGTCGAGCCGGGGAGAACACAAGCTTGTGGATGTGACATGGGAGGCAAGTGTTCCCTGGTCTTATGATTTTGAAAATCAGATAATTCTGTTCAAATAGTTTTGAAAAACAGGATGATCAAGGCCATGCCTGCAACCCCGAATCTCGATCTCGATGTGCTGCGCAGCTTTGCCACGGGCGTGGCGCTGGGCAGCTTTGCCCAGGCCGCGGAGCGCTTGGGGCGTTCCACCTCGGCCGTGAGCGCCCAGCTCAAAAAGCTCGAGGCACAGACTGGCACCGAGCTGCTGCGCAAGGCCGGGCGCGGGCTGGAGCTGACCGAGGCCGGCCATGCCATGCTGGCTTATGCGCAGCGCCTGCTGGAGCTCAATGACGAAGCCGTGGCGGCCGTGCGCTCCAGCCAGCTGGAAGGGCTGGTGCGCCTGGGCCTGCCCGAAGACCTGGGAGAGTCGGTGCTGCCCACGGTGTTGGGCCGTTTTGCCCGGGCCCATCCGCGGCTGCAGGTGCAGGTGCAGTCGGGCAGGAGTGCGGAGCTGGCTCAGGCCTATGAGGCCGGCTTGCTGGACCTGGCGCTGCTGTGGGAGCTGGGCCGCAGCACGTCGCCCGCCGATGGCGTGGAACTGGCCCAGTTGC
>JAFAIY010000397.1 GCA_019236485.1 Comamonas sp.
CGCTGGGTCGTTGAGCGCAGCTTTGCGTGGTTGGACAAGAACAGACGGCTATGGAAGAACTGTGAGCGGCTGCTCAATACTAGCTTGCAGTTTGTCCATCTGGCCTTCTTGGTTCTATTGCTCAAAAGACTTTGAACAGACTCTTAGCGCTCAGCAGACTAGCCTGAGCGTTGAAGGAAGTCGTCTCTCCAATAGTTGAGCGGCTGCCTGAGCCGCGGCGAGATCGTTTGCAGCCTTCGCCTGGTTGAGCACAGCCTGTGTTCTTGCCAGCTTTGCCGCCGCAATCTTCCCTGGCAGGTCGAGATCAGAGTCGTGGCAGCCGACTGGGCCGCTGAGGTGCCACCAGCAGCCGCTGCCGCCTTCTCGTAGACCTCGATGGCGGGATCGGGATGCAATTCACCTCCTGGGTGATGGCTGCTCCTTCCGTCCTTCCAAGATCCTGCGGCATTCACGCCGCCCCTTGCCCGTGCACTTTCAATTGCCTCTGTGGGGCTTGCACCAGCCGCCCTGCGATGAATTTGAGTGTGCCGAAGATGAGAACGGCGCTTGATTAAGCTGTGAACGCCCGCAGAAATTTCGAGCCGCCTTGTGAGTTCTTTCTCGATCCAATTTGAATCGGTGTGCAACTAGGTGAGCTGCCAC
Organism: Comamonas sp.; assembly: GCA_019236485.1. Classification (GTDB taxonomy): domain Bacteria; phylum Pseudomonadota; class Gammaproteobacteria; order Burkholderiales; family Burkholderiaceae_C; genus Comamonas. The sequence goes on from JAFAIY010000397.1 coordinate 643, forward strand.
AAAGCAGCCGCTGTCGAGCGTCCGCGTTCAGTCTGAAGCGTGCATCTGTAAAGATGCTTTTGCAGACTGCTTGTGGACAAAGCCTGACAACGAAAAGGTAGCTGCCACAAGCTGTCGATTTGCATCGGAAATCGAGCCTGTTTCAAAGATATTTAGTCCAGGAGGACTAAGCCTTCCCAGCTAACGCCTAATCTAACCAAGGTGCCACATCTTTGCCCATGCGCACGGCCAGCTTCTTCAATCGGGGAAGATAGCGGGCCAGCAATTCTTCTTTGGCGACAGCAGACTTTGGGAAGACTAGGTTCAGACCTCCAATCAGACGACGTCCACACTTCAATGGCACTGCCACTGCGCCAAAAGGCGCTTGTTGATGCCAATCACCATCGCTGATCCCATATCCTCGCCGACGCGTCTCTTCAACCAAACGCTCCACCGACGCTCTATCCCTTGCCATGGCACCCGTTACATCGTCACGCTGAGCGAGGAGTGAAAGCAAGCCTTCCTTCTCATCTTTGGAGCAGGACGCCAGATAGGCCCGCCCCATAGCCGTGAAGAACAGCGGCAATTTTTCTCCAATCATGCCGCGATGCTGAGATAAGCGACTGAAACGGTGCGTGCTCTCTCGCACAACCATAAAGCCGCCTTCCACAGTCCCCAGGTCGCAAGGCCAAAGCAGTTCGGGCACCGCAGCACGCATCAGCGGCAGTGCGACCTGCTCCACCCAGGCATCATCGACAAGCCCTTCGCTTAGGCTGCGCACTGCAAAAGTCAGGTAGTACTGACCGTCTTTCTCGCCCCTGCGCACGAATCCCTCCGCTCGCAAAGTCTCCATCAATCGCTTGACGGTGGTGCGATGAATGTCGCAGGCCTGTGCCAGTGCCGAGGTTGAAGCGATGCCGCCAGGGGCTCTATTCATTGCCTGCAGCAGCGCCAGGCCTCGCGACAGGCTGCGTACATCCTTGTAGTCATTCATGGGACTGTGTTCAAAGGTCAAGATTTTCGGGTGTGCCCAGGCATGAATGCCGCAAGCCATGGGGCGCAATTGCGAGGCACTCTGTTGCTGTGCGCAATGAATATTCTCGATCCGATGCTCGGCCATACGCGGCCCTGCCATCCATCGCTCCAAAGACCATCTGGCAGGCCTGGCCTCGACAGATAGCCGGCGAAAACATCGGTAGCAAGGGTATGCACCTAGCAATTGGTGCACCAGGTGCACACTGTTTGCAGATTCTCCGAGTGTTTTGACAATTATCAAAGCCGCACTCGATGCGCTCATCAATTACGGAGACTGAGAATGAACGCCCCCCAAGAAAGCCCAGTGGGTCAGGATGATGCCGATGTACTGATCATCGGTGCAGGCCCGGTAGGGCTGACATTGGCAAACACTCTAGGGATGGCTGGCGTGCGCGTCATAGTGGCAGAGAAGCTGCCTCAGATCATTGACTATCCCAGAGCCATCGGCATTGACGACGAGTCCCTGCGGACGCTGCAGGCAGCGGGTCTTTCCGATCAGGTACAGGCACACATCACCCCCCATCACTGGATGCGCTTCTACACCGCCAGCGGCCAGTGCTTTGCCTCAATCGAGCCTCGCACCGATGAATACGGATGGTCCCGTCGCAACGCCTTCATCCAGCCTCAGGTAGACGACATCCTGTACCGGGGGCTGCAGCGCTTTGACCAGGTTCAGGTACTGCTGGGTCATGAGCTGCACAGCTTCTCCCAGGACGATGCGGGCATCACCGCCACCCTCAAAGATGCCGATGGCGGGGAGCGCACGCTGCGCGCCAAGTACCTGGTCGCCAGCGATGGCGGCAACAGCCTGGTGCGTCGCATGCTGAACGTGCCTTTTGAGGGGCGCACCAAACCCAACCAATGGATCGTGGTCGATGTGCGCAATGACCCCCTGGGGACGCCCCATATCGACATGCATTGCGATCCGCAGCGCCCCTATGTCTCTGCAGCCCTGCCTCATGGCATTCGCCGCTTCGAATTCATGGTCATGCCCGGGGAGACCGAAGAGCAACTTTCCAAACCGGAAAATCTTGCCCAACTGATGCGCAAGGTCGTCGCCGATCCAGACAAGGTCGACTACATCCGCAAGCGCGTGTACACGCACAACGCACGCTTGGCGGCGCAGTTTCGGGTCGGCCGGATATTGCTGGCCGGTGATGCCGCGCACATCATGCCCGTCTGGCAGGGCCAGGGCTACAACAGCGGCATGCGCGATGCCAGCAATCTCGCCTGGAAGCTGGCCATGGTCGTCAAGGGAGAGGCCCGCAGCGATCTGCTGGATAGCTACGAGCAGGAACGCCGCGACCATGCGCGCAGCATGATCCATCTGTCGGAAGTGGCAGGCGACATCTTCGCCCCCGAAAGCCATACCGCCGCCAAAGTGCGCGACACGGTGATGCTTGCCCTGAACGCAGTGCCGCCAGTCAAGCAATACTTCGCCGAGATGCGTTTCAAGCCCATGCCGCGCTACGAGCAGGGCGTGGTGCTGCACCACACCGGCAATCAAGGAGCCAGGATGCCATTCGCCGGCCTGCTGGATCGCTCGGGCAACACGCCCCTGGGTCGCCTTCTGGGCCTGATGGCGGAAAAGAAGGAGTCTCTGGTGGGGCGCCTGGTGCATGGACTGGAGACGGCAGCGTCCAGTCCCGTTGGCCGGATGTTCATTCAGCCTCGTGTAGCCACTGCGAATGGCGACTCTGGCCTGCTGGATGACTTTGTGGGGCTGAATTTCTGCATTCTGGCCTGGGGTACGGACCCCAGCTATGGCATGGACGAAGAGGCTTTGAATTTCTGGCAGCGCCTTGGCGCCCGTTTCATTCGTGCCATGCCCGCTGGCCAGCTGCTTCACCCGACACCGACCCGCGATGGTGTGCTGACCGTTGGCGACGAACAAGGCCGCCTGAAGGACTGGTTCAACACCCAGGGCAAGTCGGTGGTGTTCGTGCGCCCGGACCGTTTTGTCGCGGCGCTGGCATCTCCGCAAGAGGTCTGCGCCGTCACGCGTCAGATGGCCCGTGTGCTGCATTCCCCGCTGGAGGCCTGAAGATGAGTGGTAGCGCCATTGCCACTGCACGCCGGGCATTTCTCGGAATGTCGCACTCGCCTCTGCTCGGACTAAACCCTGTCGCTGCGGACGATCAGATCGCCATCGACAAGGCGATTGCGGCGGCGCGTGCAGCCGTTCATGAGTTCGCCCCGGAGCTCATCGTGCTACTGGGGCCGGATCACTACAACGGCTTCTTCAATGAGCTGATGCCGCCGTTCTGCATCGGCAGCCAGGCAACGGCCGTGGGCGACTATCTGTCTCCAGCCGGTCCTCTTAATGTGGCAGAAGAACTGGCCATAGAGCTGGCCGACCATCTGATGGACAGGCACTTCGACATCGCGGTGTCGCGGCGCATGCTGGTCGATCACGGCTTTTCGCAGGCCCTGCAGTTCCTGTGGGGGGACGAGATGGACACGCCGCCCGTGATCCCCATCTTCATGAACGCAGTGGCCCAGCCCGGTATTGCGCGCATGGCCCGATGCAAGGCACTGGGAGAAGGCGTTGGCAGCTTTCTCGACCAGTTGCCACTGCGCACGCTGCTGATCGGCTCCGGCGGGCTGTCGCACGAGCCTCCCGTGCCGACACTGGCCCATCCTGACCCCGCCGTACGTGAACGCATTACCGTCCGTTCCACCCCTACGGAGCAGGAGCGCGAGCTCAAGACCGAACGCGTCAAGGCCGCAGGACTGGCCCTGGCCCATGGCGACAGCTGGATGAAGCCGCTCAACCCCGAATGGGATCTGCAATGGATGGACGCCATGGCCAGCGGCCAGCTGGACGGCTTATGTGCAATGAGCGAAGCCTCCATAGGTGCCATGGCCGGCAACTCTGCCCATGAGTCCAAGACCTGGCTGGTGGCGCGATCCGCCCTGCCTGCCAACACCCGCCTGTCCTGCCCGGTAAGGGCCTACCGCGCCATTCCATCGCTCATTGCGGGCTATGGAGTGATGTTCATGCACCACTGACCTTCGTTCATTCATGACTGCCATGCCGACCACCAAGCAAATACAGGCCTGGGCCGAGCGCCTGCGCCACGCGGAAGCCACCGCCACCCCCATTGCTCCTCTGCGCGATGAGATCACCGACAACGACAGCGCCTATGCCGTGCAACTGGTCAATGTGCAATATGCGCAGAGTCAGAGCCGCCGGATCGTGGGTCGCAAGATCGGGCTGACATCCCATGCCGTGCAAAAGCAGCTGGGCGTGGACCAACCCGACTTCGGCACGCTGTTCGCCGACATGCTCTATGGCGACGATGAGGCTGTTCCCCTGTCGCGGACGCTTCAGCCCAAGGTCGAGGCCGAGGTGGCGCTGGTACTGGCCAAGGATCTGGAGCGGCCCGACACCACTCTGGTAGACGTCATCAGCGCCACCGCCTATGTACTCCCAGCCATCGAGATCGTGGGCAGCCGCATTGCCGACTGGAATATTCGCTTCATTGACACCGTGGCCGACAACGCGTCCAGCGGTCTGGTCGTGCTGGGCGCCGTACCGACTGTGCTCAACGCGCTGGATCTCAAGCTGTGCCGGATGCAGATGACACGCAATGGCGAAGTCGTCTCCACCGGCTCCGGTGGCGCCTGCCTGGGCCATCCCCTGAATGCAGCCGTGTGGCTGGCCCGCAGACTCGCCAACCTTGGCCAACCTCTGCGCGCCGGCGACCTTGTGCTGACCGGTGCTTTAGGGCCCATGGTCGCCGTAAATGCCGGTGATCGCTTCGAAGCCAGCATCAGCGGCGTCGGCTCAGTATGCGCGCAGTTTGAACGGTAAATCTTCTCGAAAGCATCCTTGGCCCCGTTTTTCCATTGCTCATAACGATTATTCAGGAGACAAATCATGTGGAATCGACGTCAATTGCTCGCAGCCGGTGCTGCCTCGCTTGTTGCTTGCGTGGGTACTCCCGCCATCGCACAAAATTTCCCCAATCGTGCCGTGACCATGGTCGTTCCTTTCCCTGCCGGTGGCATCACCGATGCCGTGGCGCGTGCGCTTGCCACCAAGATGGGAGAACAACTTGGCAAGCCAGTCATCGTTGACAACCGGCCCGGTGGTGGTGGCCAGATTGCGGCTGCTTATGTGCGTCAGCAAGCTGCCGACGGCCACACCCTGTATATGGGTGCCACCGAGATGTTCGCCATCAATCCGTCGTTGTTTCGCAATTTCTCATATGACCCACTGAAGGATTTCAGCCCCGTCACTTCGCTGATCGCTTCGCCCTTAGTATTGGTCGTTCCGGCTAACAGCGCACTGACCAGCGTCAAAGAACTCATAGCCCAGGCCAAGAGTCGCAAAAATGGACTGAACTTCGCCTCGCAGGGTATGGGCTCCATCGGTCATCTTCTGGGAGAAACCTTCCGCGGCAAGGTGGGCGGACAGTTCAACCATGTCGCATACAAAGGCTCCGCACCCGCGCTGCAGGATGTGATGGGTGGACAGGTCGATTTCATGTTTGACCCGGTCATTACCACCGCCCCTCTCGTGGTCGGCAAGAAGCTCAAGCCCCTGGCAATTGCAGCCGACAAGCGCTCGCCGCAAATGCCTGACGTACCCACCTTGGCCGAACTCGGCGTACCCGGTGTAAATGCTGGCGTGTGGTTCGGTGCCGTGGTCAAGACAGGCACCGCCGCACCTGTGGTGGAACGTCTGAACGAGGCCATTCTCAAGGCCATGAAAGATCCAGAAGTGGTCAAGCGTTTTGCTGATCAGGGTATGCAGGCTTTTCCGTCGACTCCCGCTCAGTTCGGCAGCTTCATGCAGTCAGAACTGACCAAATGGGGTCCTCTGGTCAAGGCCAGCGGTGCTTCGATCGAATAAGCAGGGAGCCAATGTTGCATCGTCGTACTCTGTTGCAATCGGCTCTGGGCTTGGGCACCCTGTCGATCGGTCGTCTGAGCTCAGCACAGGCCTTCCCTAATAAGCCCGTCACACTCGTGCTGCCGTTCTCTGCTGGCGGCATCAGCGATGTCATGGCTCGTGCCCTCGGTCAGCACATGGCTCAACAACTGGGCAAGCCAGTGATTGTTGACAACAAGCCCGGTGCAGGAGGACAGATTGCTGCCAGCGCCGTGCTTCAACAGGCCGCCGACGGACACACCGTGTACGTGGCTGGCACAGCCATGTTTGCCATCAACCAAACGTTGTTTCGCAAGTTTTCCTACGACCCCATCAAAGACTTTGAGCCGGTAACGTCTCTCGTCACCTCTCCTTTGGTGCTCGTGGTTGCGACCAACAGCCCGGTCAAGACGCTGAGCGATCTGGTGGCGCTTTCCCACAGCAGCAAGCAAGGCCTGACATTTGCATCACAAGGCTTAGGCTCCATCGGCCACCTGCTGGGAGAGCTGTTTCGCAGCAAAACCGGTGGGAGCATGTCTCATGTGGCCTACAAAGGCTCGGTGCCTGCCCTGCAGGACGTGATAACAAACCGGGTCGATTTCATGTTCGATCCCACGAGTTCTACCGAAGCCCTGATCCGGGGCAAAAAGCTGCGCGCGCTGGCGATTGCTTCTACAAGACGCAGCCCCCAACTGCCCGACGTTCCCACTCTGGCCGAGCTGGGAGTGTCCGGTGTCGATGCAGGCGTCTGGTTCGGTGCTGCCGTGAGAAGCGGAACTCCTGCCTCGGTGGTTCAGACATTGAACCGTGCACTGGTAGCAGCGTTGCAGGACCCGGGCATACAGAAACGCTTTGAAAGTCAGGGCATGCAGGCGTACCCGCAAACCCCGGAGCAATTCAAGCAATTCATCCACAGCGAGATCGCACGCTGGGCACCGCTGATCCAGTCCAGCGGAGCCAATATCGACTGATTTTTCTCTGAAGGTAAACGCTATGACGCGCAAACTCAAGGCCGCCATCATAGGCAGCGGCAATATCGGCACGGATTTGATGATCAAGATCCTGCGCCATGGCCAGCACATAGAAATGGGCGCCATGGTCGGCATCGACCCCCACTCCGACGGTCTGGCCCGCGCATCTCGCATGGGCGTAGCCACCACCCACGAAGGCGTGGAAGGCCTGACCCGCATGGCCGGGTTCGCCGATATCGACTTCGTGTTCGATGCGACCAGCGCCGGCGCACATGTGAAGAACGACGCCTTCCTGCGCAACCTCAAGCCCGGCATCCGCATGATCGACCTGACGCCTGCAGCCATAGGCCCCTATTGCATTCCCGTGGTCAATGGCGAGCAGCATCTGGGCGCGCCGAATGTGAACATGGTCACCTGCGGCGGCCAGGCCACCATCCCCATGGTGGCCGCAGTCTCGCGCGTGGCCAAGGTGCACTATGGCGAGATCATTGCCTCGATCGCCAGCAAGAGCGCCGGCCCCGGCACCCGCGCCAATATCGACGAGTTCACCGAGACCACCTCCAAGGCCATCGAGGTCGTGGGTGGCGCCACCAAGGGTAAGGCCATCATCATCATGAATCCGGCCGAGCCGCCGCTGATCATGCGCGACACGGTCTACACCCTGAGCGCGCTGGCCGACGAGGCCGCCATTGCCGCGTCGGTAGAGCAGATGGCCGCCGCCGTCCAGTCCTATGTGCCGGGCTACCGCTTGAAGCAGCAGGTGCAGTTCGACCGTATCGACACACCGATCCGCATTCCCGGCGTGGGCAATACGCTCACGGGCCTCAAGACCTCGATCTTCCTCGAAGTCGAGGGAGCCGCCCACTATCTGCCCGCTTACGCAGGCAATCTGGACATCATGACCAGTGCCGGCCTGCGCACTGCAGAGCAGATGGCTGAACGCATGCTGGCGGCCCAAGCCATGGCCGCCTGAGGAGATATACACCATGAACCCGAACAAAAAAATCTATATCTCCGACGTAACTCTGCGCGACGGCAGCCACGCCATTCGTCACCAGTACAGCGTGGAGCAG
>JAFAIY010000266.1 GCA_019236485.1 Comamonas sp.
GCCTTCTTTGTCGAGCTCGTGCCCTATCTGCCCGACTATGGCGGCTATGTGCGCTACATCGTGGGCATCGTGGTCACGGTGCTGCTGGGGCGCTATGCGATCGTGGCTCTCAACCGCTATCTGGAAAAACAGAAGCTGCAGGAGGCACTGCCCGAGGTCCAGCGCCGCGAGGAGCTCAGCTATGACGTGGCGCTGGAGCGACTCTCCAAGAGCGTGTGCCCGGGCTGCGAGCGGCCCGTGGACCTCAAGAACACCGAGATCGACTTCTGCCCCCATTGCGGCATAGGCCTGTTCGACCATTGCGGCAGCTGCAGCACACGCAAGAGCGCCTTCTCACGCTTCTGCCATGCCTGCGGCACGCCGGCGCGCAAGATTCTGCCGGGTGGGGAGGCGGGCGCCGCGGACAGCCCGGCAGCGCCGCCGGCCGGGAGCTGAGCTCAGGGCTGCAGCGCCGGGTTGCCTGGCCCCGACCAGAGGCGGGTTTCGTAGCGGTCGCGGCCCTGGGCCTTGGCCGCGTACAAGGCCTGATCGGCCTGGTGCAGCAGCAGGTCCAGGCTCTGCGGCGGCTGCAGCTCGCCGGCGTGGAGCATGCCGATGCTGACCGTGGTGGACATGCTGTCGGGAGCCAGAGGCAGCTCGAGATCGCGCGTCGCCTGGTTGATGCGCCTGGCGATCTTCTGCGCGGTGATCCTGTCGACCTGCGGCAGCAGCACGGCGAACTCCTCGCCGCCCATGCGGCCCACCAGGTCCTGAGGGCGCAGCACCCGGGTCAGTGTGAGGCCGAAGCTGCGCAGCAGCTGGTCGCCGACCGCATGGCCGTAGCTGTCGTTGACCTGCTTGAAATGGTCGAGGTCGAGCATGAGCACGGCCACGGGCTGGCGGTCATGGGCGCAGCGGTCCAGCAGGCGCTGGCCCTGGCTGAGGAAGGCGCCGCGCGCCAGCACGTCGGTCAGCATGTCGTGGTTGACCGCATGCCTGAGCTGGCGCAGCAGCTCGGCAAGGGCCGCATGGGCGCTGGCGACGGCCAGGGGACCCAGGACCAGCATGCACAGGCCGATGCGAAACGACACGCTTTCGAGAAAGTGCGCTGGCGTGAACTCGAAGGAGCCCAGCGAGATCGCCAGCATCTTGCTCACGCACAGCGCCGAGGTGATCAGCGTGAGCGTGAAGACCCGGTAGCTGAGCGCGCACCACAGCAGCGCGGGCAGGGAGAAGGCCAGGGCCCCGGGGCCGCCCAGCCAGTAGCTGATGACCTCCAGCGCCACGACCAGCAGCAGCGGTATGGCCCGCGGCAGTCGCGGCAGCTGCTGGGCCGCTGGGGAGCGCTGCAGTCGGCGCGTGGGCCAGGCCAGCATGGGCGGCAGCACAATCATGTAGTTCAGCCATTCGCTGCTCAGCCACATGGAGAGAGCCTGCCAGGGCGGCGTCTGGAAGACGACCGTGAGCACCGGGCCGCCGATCGCGGAGGCGACCAGGGCGGCGAGGCCGCTGCCCGTGAACAGCAGCAGAGCCGAGGTCTGGCGCTGCATGAAGAGGACCAGGTGGCTGCGTCGGTGCATGAACAACCAGGCCGCGCCCACACCGGCCATATTGGCGGCGCTGAGCAGCACGGCCACCTCCGGGCGGCTGCCCGTCATCAGATCGGCGCACACATAGCCCGCAAAAGCGGCCAGCATGGGGACGGGCCGCAGCCAGGCGGGTCTGTGCAACAGCGTGCCCAGCAGCAGGGCATTGGCGGGCCAGATCACCGAAAGAAAGCCCATGGGCCTGGCCCAGATGCCCAGCAGTGCCGCCATCAGGACCATGAGCCCCAGCACGCCCGCGGCCGCGAAAGCATGGCTGGCTGGCGCGGGGCTGGAGCGGATCTGGGATGGGGAGGCTTCGGTCATGAAACAGTGCCGTGAGCGTGCTGCCGGAATCAAAAAACACGGAAGGCGCACCGGGATGACCATAGCCATGGCCTCAGATGCGTGCTGACGGCCTGAAGTGTGACAAAGTTTGTCTGAGCTGCTGTTGCAGTTTGGGTTGTTTTGCTGTTTTTTGGCCTCAGTTGACGAATTTTTTCAATTGAAGCGGCTTTTGGGCACCCGCCGCTGGCGCGGCGGGCGCTGCCCGGCTTAGACCCCGCGGGCCCGGTCCTGCTTGAACTGGGCGCGGAACTGGGCAAAAGTGCCGGCGTCCAGCGCGTTGCGGATCTCCTGCATCAGATTCAGGTAGTAGTGCAGATTGTGGATGGTGGTCAGCATCGGGCCCAGCATCTCGCCGCAGCGGTCCAGGTGGTGCAGATAGGCGCGCGAGAAGCCATCGCGCCCGCCCTGGTCCCAGCTCACGCCGCTGCTGCCCGCGCAGGCGTGGCAGGTGCAGGTGGTGTCTATGGGCTGGTGGTCGGTCTTGTGGCGCGCGTTGCGTATCTTCAGGTCGCCGTAGCGCGTGAAGATGGTGCCATTGCGCGCATTGCGCGTGGGCATCACGCAGTCGAACATGTCCACGCCGTCGGCCACGCCCTGCACCAGGTCCTCGGGCGTGCCCACGCCCATCAGATAGCGCGGCTTGTGGGCCGGCAGCAGATGGGGGGTGTGGGCCATGATGTCCAGCATCTCTTCCTTGGGCTCGCCCACCGAGACGCCGCCCACGGCATAGCCGGGGAAGTCCATCTCAACCAGGGCCTCGAGCGATTCCTCGCGCAGGTTCTTGAACATGCCGCCCTGGACGATGCCGAACAGCGCGTTCGGATTCTCCAGGCGCTGGAACTCGTCCTTGGACCGCTTGGCCCAGCGGCGGCTCATTTCCATGCTCTTGCGCGCCTCGGCCTCGGTGGTCTTGTGGCCGTTGGTCTCGTAGGGCGTGCATTCGTCGAGCTGCATGACGATGTCCGAGTTCAGAATCGTCTGGATCTGCATGCTGACCTCGGGCGACATGAACAGCTTGTCGCCGTTGACGGGGCTCTGGAAATGCACGCCTTCCTCGGTGATCTTGCGCATCGCGCCCAGGGACCAGACCTGAAAGCCGCCCGAGTCCGTGAGTATGGGCTTGTCCCACTTCTCGAAGTCGTGCAGTCCGCCAAAGCTCTTCATGATGTCCAGGCCCGGACGCATCCACAGGTGGAAGGTATTGCCCAGGATGATCTGGGCGCCCATCTCCTCGAGGCTGCGCGGCATCACGCCCTTGACGGTGCCATAGGTGCCCACGGGCATGAAGATGGGGGTCTGGACCACGCCATGGTTCAGCGTGAGCTTGCCACGGCGCGCGTGGCTGGTCGGATCGGTCTTGAGCAGGTCAAATTGCAGCATAGCCTGCCATTTTCCCAGATGCGTGCTTGGCCTGCCTCAATAGCCCGTGCTTGCCCGGTATCAGTATCCGTCTTTGTGGCCCGCGTCTACACTGGGCTCATCGGGTTAAAAGACCAGACAAGGAGTGGATATGGTCAAGATCATGATTGCCGTGGATGGGTCCGAAGCGTCGCTGGAGGCCGTGCGCCATGGCATCAGATTGCTGGGGCAGGGGCTGAAGGCCCATTTTGTGATCGCCCATGTGCAGAAGGAGGCCTCGCTGCTGGAGCTGGCCACCCAGGATTCGGATCTGATCGCCAACGCCAGCATCGAGGCGGGCATGGATCTGGTGGCTGCGGCCCAGGATCTGCTCAAGGCCGCGGGCGCCTCCTATGAGGTGGAAATCAGCCTGGGCGAAGCCGCCAACACGCTGATCGACATCTCCCAGAGCACGGAGTGCGAGCAGATCATCATCGGCGCCACGGGTCTGGGCGGGCTGAGCAGCATTCTGATCGGCTCGGTATCGCG
>JAFAIY010000308.1 GCA_019236485.1 Comamonas sp.
GGCGGCAGCAGGCGAGGTCGATGCCCGCATCGCCGGCCTGCAGGCCAGGATCGCCCGACTAGGCGCCGAAGCCACGGGACTGTCCGCACCGCAATTCCCGGCCCAGGCCGGCTCAGCCCTGCGCGAGCAGGCCGCGATCGAACGCGCCCTGTTCCTGCAGCGTCGCCAGGGCCTGCAGGAGGATCTGCGTACGCTGCAGACAGCAGTGGACCTGGCACGCAAGGAGCTGGTTCTCGTTGAGGGGTTACAGCGCTCCGGCGACGTCAGCACCGCCGAAGTGCTGCGTGCCCAGCGCGGCGTGAACGAAGCCGAGGCCAGGCTGATCGGGCGGCGCAACAAGTTCCTCGAAGACTCTCGCGCCGACCTGAGCAAGGCCGAGGACGAGCTGGGCCAGGTCAGCCAGCTGATGACCCGCCGTCGCCAGGAAGTGCATGACAGCATCTTCACCGCCGCCGGCCCCGGCATCGTCAAGAACGTGCGCGTCACCACCCTGGGCGGCGTGCTGCGCGCCGGAGAGGAAATCATGCAGATCGTGCCCCAGGACGATGCGCTTATCCTCGAGGCCAAGGTGTTGCCCGCCGACATCGCGCGAGTGCGCGTGGGCCTGCCCGCCACCGTGCGCCTGGACCCTTTCGACTACACCGTCTATGGCTCCGTGCAGGGCGAGGTGACCTATGTCAGTGCCGATACGCTCAAGGAAAACACGCCGCGCGGCGAAGAGATCTACTACCGCGTCCATGTGCGTCCCCAGGCACCGCTGCCAGGACAGCCCGTGCTCAGCAGCACCGGCCGCAAGCTCGACATACTGCCCGGCATGACCGCCCAGGTGGACATCCGTACCGGCGAGCGCACGCTGCTCCACTACCTGCTCAAACCGCTGAACAAGACGCTTAGCGAATCATTCAAGGAGCGTTGAACTCCAAAACTGCTGCCGCGCTCATGCGCAGGGCGCCGGCAGCTATGGTTTTAATCGAATCGGACCATGGCACAAGCATGTGCCGAATACCCAGCTACGGCCTGCCTGGAAATGCGCCACCAGCGCCCTCACCGTCAAAGCGGTCGGCTATACCGGTGATGGATCGGTCCCCCACCGGGCCGCCCGGCCCTTGAAGAAAATCCGTGTAGTAGGCAATGCCTGGCGCACCTTGCGGCCCATCCAGCAGAAACCCCAACCTGCAATTGCCGCGAATCAAGCATCTGCTCCCCGACAAAAAATTGCGCCAGAAGCGGCAAAGTCCCAAAGACGCGGTCCCCAAATGCACGCGCAACCACGTCTTTTCTGTTCTGCTTTGAGCATAAGCATATAAAAAGGCCCGCATTGCTGCGGGCCAGAGAGTGCTTTACGGGAGAGCGCCCCGAAGATTGGGGTCGTTCGTGCGGCAGCCCAAGCCGTGCAAGGGCACGGGCACGGCCGCGCAGAATCAAACGGGACCAGTGTTGGTTGGCAGGATAAACGTCACTTTATTCAGAAAGTCAATGTCGCTCATGCCTTGAGCAAGCACGTAACTCCATGTCGGCTCATCGCTGTAATTAATAAAGCCCTCGGCAAAAATTTTCGTATTGCTAATGTTTAAGGTGAACTCGGCACCCCACGTATTTTTGTACATACTGGACCCCGCCCAGGTAGGATGCTTCGACTCATTTGCTTGCCAAGAATACTCCGCAACTCCATGGGCATGCTGTGGATCTAGGTCCAAATCCATCGCCACCGAGCCATGGGTCCTGGTCGCCATATCGACCACCACCGAGTCGTCTCGGCCAAAGCCTGTCAGATCCAGCGTCGGACCAAGGACGCTGAAAAACTTCACCGTCCAGGTGTCGGCAGCCAGATTAATGGCATGGCCGCTGCCGTCCTGCAGGCCGTTGATCACGGCATTGCCGCTCACTCCATGAAAGCCGATCGTGCCGGTGGCGGCCTGGGTGTACTCCCAGCCCATGGCCCCCTTGATCAGCAAGGCTGTATCCCCCGCGCTGAACACCCCGTTGCCGTCCTGGTCCACATACACCCCATCGCTGTACACCATCAAGGTATGGCTCTGGGGGGCAGCCGCAGCCACCGTGAAGTTCAGCGTCGTGCTGTCGCTGATGCCCGCATAGCCATTGCCCGCTGCATCCTTGAATGCTCCGTTGTCGACTTCCACATGGTATTTGCCGCCCGCCAGCAGATCGCTGCCCGGATTGATGGTCACCGTCGCGCCGCTGATGCCGACCTGGCTGCTGTCGGTCACATCAATGTACAGCGACTTGCTCGGGTCGTCGTCATTGATGATACGAATGCTTCCACTGCCGACCTTCACGGTTTCGGAGAAGTTCAGCACGATATTGGCGCCCGCCGCCACATTGCTCGTATCATCTGCCGGGCTGGCCGAGGCCAGCGTTGGCGCCGTGGTGTCCACCAGGTAGTGGCCGTCATCGGCCAGGGCGCCATGGCTCAGGGTCGCCGTATGGCCTGCCGCATCCTTGAGGCTGCCGCCATTGAGCGAGAGAGCATTGGCAGGAATGCTGATGCCATTGGCATCGGTCTGCTCGGCCTGGATGGTGTAGTGGAACACCAGCGCCGCGGTGCCACTACCCGATGCGTAGTCGGCGTAGACAGTCTGGCCGCCGATGTTGAGCGCCAGGCGGGGCACGCCGCCCGTGGTGTCCACGAACGTGGCGCTGTCCATCGTGACGGTGATGCTAACCACGTCGCCCGCATTGAGAGTGTCGTTCTGGGCCCCCTCGGCGCTGGTAATGGCTACGCTGCTGACCTCCGGCAGGTCATTGATGGCCAGGGTGACAGCTTGCTCGCTGCGATGGCCCAGGGCATCGGTGGCGACGACCTTGAAGCTATAGCTGGATTGGGCCTCATAGTCCGGGTTCGCAATCAGCCTGACCTCGCCGCTTGCTGCGTCAATGCTGAATTTCGCTGCGTCCACGCCGGACAGGCGATAGGTCACGGTGCTGACGTCGCTGGTCTGCGCCGTGTAGATCACCTGGCCCGCACCACTGTTCTCATCAATGGCCGCGGCCGTGGCCCCCGAAGTGAAAGCCGGTGGCAAATGGTCGATCACAACACTACCACTGGCAGGCTTTGACAGATTTCCTGCCGCATCCACTGTGTACAGCTTGTAGCTGCCATCGGCCAAGCCGGCCTTGGCAATGATGACGTCGGCATTGGCATTTACCGCCACGCTCTTCCACAGGTCGGCAGCCGCCCCTTTGATACTGGCCTCGTCGGTCACAATCACGCTGCTGTGCACCAGGTAGGCCGTACCCGCTTCACTGCTGCGTACCGTGGCGCCATCCACCACGATGGGTTTGCCGTCGGCTCCGAACTGCTGCACGAAGATGCTGGCATCTCCACCGGAGTCGCTCCCCGACCAGGTGACGACAAAACTGCCATCCGAGCCAAGACCTTTGACCTGAGGCGTCTGACCATTGCCGAAGTCAACGCCTTGCGGCTTCAGTTGCTGCAGAGAGTGACCCACTGAGGTTCCGTCGGAGTTGAACTTCTGCACAAATATATTGAAGTCACCTCTGCTGTCCTGACCGGACCAGGTCACGACATAGCCGCCATCGCCAAGCGCCGTGACCTGCGGATCTTTATCGGTACGGGAGTTGCCCTGCTGATTGGGAGCATCCAGCCTGGTCATGCTGCCATCGGCTTGACCATTGGCTTGGAACTTTTGCACATAGATGCCAGTGTGTGTCCCGAACATTGGATCGCCCCCGTTCTGCCCGGACCAGACCACGACAAAGCTGCCATCGGATCCCAGAGCCGTCACATGCGGCGACTTGTTATCGCCGCCGGCGGGATAGTCAAAAGGCTTGAGCTCAGCCTGGGGGGAAACCGCCAGTCCGCTGGCACCGAACTTCTGTACATAGATGCTTTTATTGCCTACGCTGTTTGTACCGTACCAGGTGACGACAAAGCTGCCATCCATTCCCAGCGCAGAGACCTGCGGCATCGCTTCGCTAGGGCTGATGATCGCAGAGCCATGCAGCACTTGCATGGTATGACCGAAGGTCGTGCCGTCGGCATTGAACTTCTGCACGGCAATGCTGTCATTGCCACGGACATCCGCACCATAAAAAGTCACGACAAAGCTGCCATCACCGAGGGGGGAAACCTGCGGTGCGAAATCGTTGCCATCCGTCTTGCCGGGCAGTTCCAGCTGGGCCGCAGGGGTGCTGGACTTGCTGCCATCGGCATTGAACTTCTGAACAAAAATGCTGTAGTCGAGGTTGACATCCATGCCCGTCCAGGTGACCACAAAGCTGCCATCAGCCAGCCTCGCCAGCTGAGGCGCCAGATTGTCCCCCCCCGTCATGCCGTTGGCTTCCAGTTTCACCAGATCGCCACTTGGAGTGCCATCGGCCTTGAACGAACGCAGGTAGATGCTCTTGCCGCTTCCATCTGCATACCTGCCAGACCAGGCCACCACATAGCTGCCATCAACGCCCATCGACGAGACCTGCGGAGTTTCACTGAATTGATCCGACAGCTGTATCGGCCCACTGGCCGCTTTGCTGCCATCGGCATTGAACTGCTGCATGAAGATGCGAGTATCTTCCCCGTCCACCAAGTGGTATTCATTTGGCTTACTGTCAACAGCCTCACCGGCCCAGACCACCACATAGCTGCCATTGGCGCCTACGACAGCTATTTGTGGGTTTTTGTCAAGGCCATCGGTCTTGCCCAAGCCTTCCAGCATGTTCATCGATGAGGCTTCGCTCAAAGTCGCCGTAGGAGGTGTGGTGTCCACAAGGTAGTGGCCGTTGTCGGCCACGGCCTCATGACTCAGTGTGGCCGCATGGCCTGCCGCATCCTTGAGGCTGCCGCCATTGAGCGAGAGAGCATTGGCAGGAATGCTGATGCCGTCGGCATCAGTCTGCCCGGCCTGGATGGTGTACTGGAACACCAGCGCCGTGCTGCCGCTGCCCGAGGCGTAGTCGGCGTAGAAGATGCGATCGCCAATCTTGAGCGCCAGGCGGGGCACGCCGCCCGTGGTGTCCACGAACGTGGCGCTGTCCATCGTGACGGTGATGCTGACCACGTCGCCAGCGTTGAGGGTCTCGTTCTGTGCCCCCTTGGCGCCGGTAATGGCTACGCTGCTCACTTCAGGCAGGTTATTGACAGCCAGGGTGACAACTTGTTCACTGGAATGTCCCTGCGCATCGGTCGCTACCACGGTAAAGCTGTAGCTGGACTTGGTTTCATAGTCAGGGTTGGCTAACAGCTTGACATGGCCCTGGGCATCGATAGTGAAAGCTGCCGCATCGCCGCCCGCTTTGAGGCTGTAGCTAATGGGTCCCGAATCCGTTGCCGTCACCGTATATACGGTCTGGCCCGCGCCGCTGTTTTCATCAATGGCAGTGGCCGTATCGCTCGAAGTGATGAGGGGCGGTCCATCGACGCTAATGGCTTTGGCC
>JAFAIY010000409.1 GCA_019236485.1 Comamonas sp.
AATGAGCGAGGTCAATGCACTGCGCACGCCCCTGTGCGATCTGCTGGGCTGCCGCTATCCCATCATCCAGACCGCCATGGGCTGGGTCGCCGGCTCGGACCTGGTGGCCGCGACCACCAATGCCGGCGGCTTCGGCTTTCTGGCCGGAGCCACGATTGCGGCCGACAGGATCGAGGCCGAAATCCTCAAGGTCAAGCGTCTCACGGATGACCAGCCTTTCGGCCTGAACTTCCATATGTTCCAGCCCAATGCCCAGCAGCTGCTGGATCTGGCCGTCAAGCACCGCCTGCGGGCCGTGAGCTACGGCCGTGGCCCGGACAAGAAGGTGATAGGCCGTTTGCGCGACGCGGGCATAGTCTGCATGCCCACCGTGGGTGCACTGAAGCACGCTCAAAAAGCCATCGAGATGGGCGCCAACGCCATCACCGTGCAGGGCGGCGAAGGCGGCGGCCACACGGGCAGCGTGCCGACCACGGTGCTGCTGCCCCAGGTGGTGGACGCCGTGGATGTGCCCGTGGTGGCCGCCGGCGGCTTCTATGACGGCCGCGGCCTGCTGGCGGCGCTGGCCTACGGCGCCTCGGGCATTGCCATGGGCACGCGCTTTCTGATGACCAGCGACTCCAAGGTTCCCGAGGCGACGCTGCAGCGCTATGTGGCCACCAGGGATGCCGAGAAGATCGCGGTCTCCTATCTGGTCGACGGCATGCCCCAGCGCATGATTCCCAACGAATACCTGGCCATGCTGGAAAAAGCCAGCCCCATGAAGCGCCTGCGCATCGCGCTGGACCTGGCGCTCAGGTGGAAGGCCGAGACCGGCATGAGCACGGGCCAGGCCCTGAGCATTTTCATGAAGGCGCTGCGCGAGGACTCCTCCTCCGTGGCCCAGACCGTGATGGCCGCCAATGCCCCGATGCTGCTGCAGCGCTCCATGGTGGACGGCAAGCCCGCCGAGGGCGTGATGTCGGCCGGCCAGGTGGCGGCGCTGATCGGCAAGCTAGACAGCTGCGAAGACGTGATAGGCGGCATCGTGCGCCAGGCCATGGTGCGCCGCAGCGCACTGAACGCATTGACTCCTGCATAACAACAAGCCAACGAGACCGGATATGTCCTCTCAACAATTTCATTCCCAGATTCATGACAACGGTGTGGCCGAGCTGGTGATCGACCGCGCTCCCGTCAATGCGCTGAATGCGGCCGGCTGGAATGGCCTGGCCAGGGAGATCCAGGCGCTGGGCGACAGGCCCGAGGTGCGCGTCATCGTGATCCGTGCCGAGAACCGCGGCTTTTGTGCCGGTGTGGACATCAAGGAGCTGGCGGCCAACGACAAGCTGATCGTGGATGTGAACGCCGGCAACTACGCGACCTTCAAGGCCGTGCACCTGAACAAGGTGCCGGTGATTGCCGCCGTGCACGGCTTTGTGCTGGGCGGCGGCATAGGCATCTGCGGCGCCTCCGACATCGTGATCGCGGCCGAAGACGCAAGCTTCGGCTTGCCCGAGGTGGACCGCGGCGCCATGGGCGGCGCCGCCCATCTACAGCGCATGTTCGGCGTGCAGAAGACCCGCTATCTGTTCTTCACGGGCGAGATGATCGGTGCCCAGGAAGCTTTGCGCCTCGGTGCCGTCGAGCGCGTGGTGCCGCGCGAGCAGTTGCGCGATACCGCCATGGATATCGCCAACAAGATCGCGGCCAAGAGCCCGGCCATGATCCGTATCGCCAAGGAAGCCCTGACCGGCATCGAGGACGGCAACCTCGAAGACAAATACCGCTGGGAGCAGGGCTTCACTCTGCAAGCCTATATGAGCCCCGATTCCGCCGAGACGCGCAGCGCCTTTGTGGAAAAGCGCGACGCCAAATTCTGAGCCCCAAGCGCAAAGAGGAGACAACAACATGGATTTGACCTACACCCCTGCGCAAAAAGCCTTCCGCGCACAAGTGCGCGCCTGGCTCAAGGACAACGTGCCCAAGCAGCGCCTCAAGAGCTACGACACCCGCGAGGGCTTCGAGCAGCATCGCGAGTGGGAGGCCAAGCTGGCCGAGGCCGGTTACAGCGCCGTGATGTGG
>JAFAIY010000590.1 GCA_019236485.1 Comamonas sp.
CTTCACACGCGCCTGAGCGTCTGGCCGCTTCATGACAAGGCGCCGCGGGGCCCTGCACCAAGGCTTGACCCAGCACAAAGCCATCTGACCGCTTCAAGGCGATAGTGACGACAGACCACCGTCACTCACCAAGGAGCCGTGCATGAAGCTGATGATCGACCTTTTCTCTACCGACTATGGCCTGATGAGTTTGATCGTGATCCTGTTGATCCTCGTGATGGCCGTGTTCTTCACGCGCCTGTTCATGGGCAAGATGAAGAACGTGGCTCAGACGCCGCTGGAGTGAGGCTCCAGGCTGGCGGGCTGCGGACGCTGCCGCGGCCCTGAGTTGCGCAAAAAAGGCCGGAGTTTCTCCGGCCTTTTTTCGTGGGGCGAATGGATCGCCGCGCCTCAGTAGTGCGGCGGCAGCTCGTCGCGCAGATTGCGCGGGCCGCCAGGCCCGCCGTCCGGCGTCTGGCGCTTGAGCTCGCGCACCTCGTTGACGAGCAGATCGATCTGCTGCTGCTGGCGGTAGATCGTCATATTCAGCTGCTCCAGCAGGTCTTCGGTATAGCTGGCCTTGATCTCCAGCTCCGTGATCCGCTCCAGCAGCGCTTGCTGCGCTTCACTCATGCCTGCAAGGCCTTCGCAAGTCGGGCGATACCGTCGCGAATCCTGTCCTCGTCGGCCGTGGCAAACGACAGGCGGAAGGTCGCCAGATCCGGATTCTGCGCAAAGAACGGAGCGCCAGGCACAAAGGCCACGCCTTCTTCGATGGCCTTCTTGGCCAGCACATTGGCATCGGCCAGCTGACCGCGCGCGCCCGTCAGCCGCACCCACATGAACAGGCCGCCCTGGGGCTGGACGAACTCCACGGCATCGCCCAGCTGCTCGCGCAGCGCATCGCCCATGGCCTTGGCACGCCGGGCATAGACCTCGCGCACATGGGCCAGAGTCTTGGGCATGGCGCCGGACTTCAGATACTGAGCGGCCGTGGCCTGGGCATAGGTGCTGGTATGGGCATCGCTGAACTGCTTGCACATCACGGCGCGGGCCAGCAGCTCGGGCTGGGCGATCAGCCAGCCTATGCGCAGGCCCGGGCTCAGCACCTTGGACAGGGAGCCGCAATGGGCCAGCCACTCGCGGCTGCCCGGCACTTCCCGGGTCAGAGACAGCAGGCTGGCCGGAGGCGCTGCGTCGAAGTACAGATCGCCATAGGGATCGTCCTCCACCACCAGCGTCTGGTATTTGACGGCCAGCTCCAGCACTTTCTTGCGGCGCTCCAGGCTCAGCATGGCGCCGCTGGGGTTGCCGAAGGTGGGGATCAGATAGACCAGCTTGGGCTGGTGCTCGGCGATCAGCTTTTCCAGCTCGTCGGTCTTGACCCCATGTTCGTCCACGGGTGCCGAAATCACTTCGGCGCCATAGAGGCGGAAGCACTGGATGGTGGCCAAAAAGGTCGGCCCCTCCACGATGACCTTGTCCCCCTCGCCCACCATGGTCTTGCCCAGCAGGTCCAGCGCCTGCTGGCTGCCCGTGGTCACGATGAGCTGCTCTGGCGCCACATCGGGCACGCCCTTGCTCGCCATGAAGGCCGACAGTTGTTCACGCAGCGGCTGATAGCCCTCGGTGGCGCCATATTGCAATGCTGCGCCCGCCTCCTGCTGCAAGGCCTTGGCCGAGGCCGCACTGATGCCCGCCACATCGAACATGGCGCTGTCCGGAAAACCGCCCGCGAAACTGATGATGCCGGGCTTGCCCAGCAGCTTGAACAGTTCACGGATGGCAGAGGTCTCTACGTTGTTGAGTCGTTTGGCGAATTGCATACGTTTCTTGATTAAAGCGCGACAGAAAACACTCGGCCGCTTGCGCGGCAAGCGCCTATTGTGACCCTGCTCGCGCTCCAAAGGAAAGCCGCGACCGCTTGTAGGAAGGCATCTTGAAGCGAAGTAATCAAAATCCTACCGACAATCAAATATCAATAGAAATTGTTAATTGCGTATAACTTCGTGTCTCAAACTTTGAATTGGACAGCGGACTCTGCTCGCAAAGAACATATGCCCATCGATGCACGGACAGCGGCGTCGCCGATTTTTTTTTCAATTCAGCTTTTGGGATGGAGGAGTTATGCGCACTTTCACTTTCACCAACAAGACACCGTCTGTTGCAATGACCGGAACTGCCGCGGCAGTGCGCAGCCTGTGCGCCGTGGCGCTGGTCGCCAGCCTTGCGGCCTGCGGCTCAAGCGGCTCTTTGCGCAGCGACCTGGGCCCCGGAGGCACCGGCGGGGGCGATGTGGTCGCGGGCGGAGGCAGCGGTAGCGGCAGTGGCGGCAGTAACGGCAGTGGCAATACCGGCGGCAGTGGCAATACCGGTGGCAGTGGCAATACCGGTGGCAGTGGCAATACCGGTGGCAATGGCAATACCGGCGGCAATGGCAACACCGGTGGCGGCAATACCGGCGGCGGCACGCCAAGCGCCAGCGGACCACTGACCCCCTTGCAGAGCACGGTTGCCAATGCTTCGGGCACGGTCACGGGCGTCACAGGCGTCATCGG
The DNA here is from genome assembly GCA_019236485.1 of Comamonas sp. Lineage (GTDB taxonomy): Bacteria > Pseudomonadota > Gammaproteobacteria > Burkholderiales > Burkholderiaceae_C > Comamonas. Next base: position 2,538 of record JAFAIY010000590.1, read on the forward strand.
CGATGCCAACAGCATCGTCACCAATGCCCTGGGCTCGGCGACGGCCAACACCCCTCTGAACGGTGTGGCTCAGCCCGCCAGCGGTGTTCTGGGCAATGTAGGCAAGGCCGTGGACACGCTTAACGGCGGTCTGGCCAACGGTGTGGGCAAGATCGGCAGCACCCCCGACCCCGTGGGCACCACCTTGCAAAGCGCCGGACCCGCGGTCGGTTATGTGGGCAATGCCGTGACCAGCCTCGGCCAGACCGTCAGCGCTCTGGACAAACCCCAGCTCGGCGTCGTCGGTAACGTGGCCGGCCTTGCCGGCGGCACGGTGCAGGCCGTGGGCCAAACCGTCTCGGGCCTGAATCAGCCCATTGCCGGATTGACCGGCAGCAGCTTGGTCACCGGCCTGACCACCACGGTGAGCAATGTTGCCACGCCGGTGCTGAGCACAGGCATAGGAACCGTGCAGAACGTCGGCCAGGCCACAGGTCTGGGCCAGCCCGTCAACAATCTGCTGGGCGTAACCGGCGGGCTGGTCAGCAATGTCGGAGGCTCTCTCTCAGGAACCCAGGCTCCCGTGGTTGCACCTCTGGGCAATGTGGTTTCCAACGTGGGCCAGACGGTTGCGGGTCTGGGTGGCGTGGTGGCCGGTAGTCCCGGCAGCAGCGGCTCCGGCGCTGTGGGTGGCGTGCTCGGTAACGTGACCGGAGCCCTGGGCGGAGCAGCCGGCGGGGCGACAGGCGGTGGCACGGCCGGCCCGCTGGGAGGCGTGGGCAATCTTGTCTCCGGCACCCTGGGAGCCGTCACCGGCGTGGTCGGCGGGGCGACCAACGTGGCAGGCAACACCAACCTCGGCATCTCCAACAACACCAATGCCACGGCCTCCACCGGCAATCCGCTGGGCGGCCTGCTCGGCAATGTGACGAATTCGCTGGGCGTGACGCTGAGCGCCAAGTAATGCGTGCGCCGCAGTGCCAGGCCGCTGCGACCTCCGGAGCCCGCTTTGCCGCGGGCTTTTTCACGCCAAAGCGGCGATTTTTTGGTGAACAATGACAAGCACAACAACAGGTGACAGGGGGGAGCTTTGGAGATAAACAAGAACAGACGGATGCGCCGGGCCGGCTCCATGCCGTTGCTATCGCTGGTTTTTTCGGTACCGCTGGCCTGGGCGCAATCGGGCAATCCGCTCAACAGCCTGCCCCAGGTTCCCGAGGCTGCCGAACGCACACAGATCCCCATCCAGATAGAGAAACCACAGCCCGCTGCGCAGGACATCGCCAGTCGGCAGGTGGCGGTAAAAGGCGTGAATGTCCAGGGCAGCACGGCGATTCCGTTCGAGGAAGTCAGCGCCCTGTTCACGCCCTTTATCAACGGCACGCATACCGTGGGCGAGCTTGCGGCCGCCGCGCAGAAGGTCAGCGAACTCTACCAGCGCCATGGCTATGCGCTGTCGTTTGCCTATCTGCCCCCCCAGGGCCTGGCCAACGGCGTGGTTCAGGTCAATGTGGTCGAGGGCTTTGTCTCGAGTCTGAACCTCGAAGGCGATTTCGGCCGCTCCGAGTCGGACATCCGCGAGCTGGCACAGCCCCTGCTCCATGAAAAACCGCTGACCAGCAAGACCTTCGAGCATCAGACGCAGCTGATGGCACGGCTGCCCGGCGTGCAGATCGTGGCCTCGGCCAATCTGCCGACAACCACCGACGGTGCCGTGCCCCTGCTGATCAAGTCCAAGCACAAACCCATTGTCGTCACCCTGGGCGGCGAGATCCGCCAGCCCACGCCTCGCGTGATTGCCTCGGTCACGCTCAACGACCCCTTATGGTCGGGCAGCCAGCTGCAGGCCTCTAGCATGCTGCAGAACCCGGACAAGGAACGCTACCTGCTGCTCGGCCTGACCCAGCAGCTGACGCCCGAAGGAACGCAGGCCCGCCTGAGCTTTTCGGACTACCGCAGCTTCAACAACCCCGCCACGCATATTGCCGGCATCGACGATCTGACACGCCAGCGCAAGCTGGACTTCAATCTCAGCCATCCCTGGATACTCAGCAACAGCACCCAGCTGAGCACCACGGCCGGTATCTACGCCATCAACTACAGCAAGGAATATCTGTACAGGACGGGCGGCTACGCCGGTCTGTCGCAGATGCAGGAAGAAGATGTGCGCACGCTCTACGGCCAGGTCGCCTGGAGCTCGGCCAATGCCCGGACCGCGCGATCGGCCAGCCTGCTGCTGGCGCACGGCCTGGACTCCATGGGCGCCCGCAAAAGCGAGGACCTGCTGTATCAAGGCCAGTACTACCGCAACCCTCAGGCCGATGCCGCCAAGCTGGATTTCACCCGCCTGGCTTTTGACTACGCCCAGCGCCATCGCTTGGCGAGCAACTTCGGGGCTGCATTTGCCCTGGGCGGCCAGTACAGTCCCGACATCCTGCCCACGCCCGAGAAAATCTCGTTTGGCTCCACTCGCTTTGGACGCGGCTATCAGGCTGGCGAGTTTTCCGGGGATTCCGGCCTGGGCGCCAGCGTGGAGGGCAATTACCAGTTTGCCTTCGAGCACCAGTGGCTACGCACGCTGGAGCCCTATCTGCTGTATGAGTGGGCCAGAACCCGGCAGCAGAGCAGCAACCTCCAGGGCAATAATCTGCGCTCGGCCAGCCTGGGCCTGCGGGTCTCGGACAGCCGCCACTACGCGCTGGATCTGGCCATGAGCAAGCCGCTTGGCGATCGCTCACTGAACAATCCCGAGCGCAAGCTGCGCTACAGCCTGATCCTGAGCTACAACCTCGACCCCTGACCCCCCCTCCAGCTGCGGCCCAGGGCCGCGGCTTTTTGTGATGGCGACGTCGAGGCAGGCCACAATAGCGACATGAAAAAAAGCGATATCGGGCCTTTTTTTGCGGCCCTCAAGGCCGCCAATCCCACGCCGCAGACCGAGCTGGAATACACCACGGTGTTCGAGTTGCTCACCGCCGTGCTGCTCTCGGCCCAGGCCACGGACGTGGGCGTGAACAAGGCCACGCGCAAGCTGTTTCCGGTGGCCAATACGCCGCAGGCGCTGCTGGATCTGGGCCTGGAAGGGCTGGAGAGCTATATCAAGACCATAGGCCTGTACCGCAGCAAGGCCAAGCATTTGATGGAAACCTGCCGCATGCTGGTCGAGCTGCATGGCGGCCTGGTGCCCCGCACCCGCGAAGAGCTGGAGGCCCTGCCCGGCGTGGGGCGCAAGACCGCCAATGTGGTGCTCAATGTCGCCTTCGGCCAACCCACCATGGCGGTGGACACGCATATCTTCCGCGTCGGCAACCGCACGGGCCTGGCTCCCGGCAAAAACCCGCTGGAAGTGGAAAAACAGCTGCTCAAGCGCGTACCCGACGAGTACGCGGTCGATTCGCACCACTGGCTGATCCTGTTGGGCCGCTATGTCTGCCAGGCGCGCAAGCCGCGCTGCTGGGAATGCGTGGCCGCGCAATACTGCGACTTCTCCCCCAAGACGCCCGCACCCAGCGCCGGCAAATAGCGCTGCGCGGGGAGCGCCGTGCGGGGAGCACGCCCCCGACTATCCCGGCGTCAGCTCCTGGTGCTGACGCCCGCCGACTCGAAGCTGGCCATTTCGTTGAGCATGGTGCAGGCCGACTGCAGCAGCGGCCAGGCCAGCGCGGCGCCCGAGCCTTCGCCCAGGCGCAGCTGCCAGTCCAGCAAGGCTTGGGCCTGAAGATGGGCCAGCATGCGCGCATGCCCGGGCTCGCCCGAACGATGGGCATAGACGCAGCGCTGCAGCACATG
>JAFAIY010000262.1 GCA_019236485.1 Comamonas sp.
GACGCCGTGCTGGGGCCGGTGCGCATCATGACCACCCATCTCGAGTACTACTCGGCGCTGCAGCGCATGGCTCAGGCCCGGGCCTTGCGCACTCTGCATATGCAGGCCTGCGCCCTGGCCGATACGCCGCCTCAGGCGACCAGCGACGGCTCGCCCTACCAGACCAAGCCGCATACGCGTCATGCGCTGCTCTGCGGGGACTTCAACTTCGAGCCCCAGGATCCTGAATACGCCGAGCTCGCCGCTCCCTGGGCCGAGCACGAGCTGCCGGGACTCAAGCCCGGCCGCTGGCTCAACAGCTGGAGCGTGCTGCATCCCGGCGTGCCGCAGCCGCCCACCTTCAGGCTGGTGGACCGCACCTGGGGCCCCGAGCCATCGGCCTGCGACTTCATCTGGATCAACGACAGCTTGAGGGGCCATGTGCGAGCATGGCAGGTGGACAGCGTCACCCAGGCCTCCGACCACCAGCCAGTGATGCTGACGCTGGGCTAGCCTTTCAGGCCGGAGTCCTACAGACAGTCCGTGGCCTATGTATCAGTGTTTCAGCATGTTTTTCCAGGGAGTTCCCATGCCAGCAGAAATTCCGTCCATCTCTCTGATGCTGCACCGCAGCTGGTGGGTGCTGCTGTTGCGCGGTGCCGCGGCCATTGTTTTCGGGGTCCTGACCTGGCTGCAGCCTGCGGCCTCGGCGGCCGCCTTGCTGCTGGTCTTTGGCGCCTATGTGTTTGTCGACGGTCTGCTGGGCAGCTATACCGCGATCAAGAGCCGCCATGAATCGCGTCACTGGTGGGTGATCCTGCTCTGGGGCCTGACGGGCGTGGTCGTGGGCGTGCTCACGGTGATCAATCCCGCGGTCACGGCCCTGGTGCTGACCCTCTATATCGGCGTCTGGGCGCTGATCACCGGAGTGATGGAAATCATCGCCGCCATCCGCCTGCGCAAGGAAATCGAGGGCGAGTGGCTGCTGGTCCTGGGCGGAGTGATCTCGCTGCTGTTCGGCGCTTTCGTGCTCGCACAGCCGGGCGCGGGCATGATGGCCATGCTCTGGGTGCTGGCCAGCTATGCGGTGGTGTTCGGCATCCTGATCGTGATCCTGGCCTTCAGGATCCGCAGCATCAGCCATCTGCGCGCGGCCTGAGGCCGGGCGCAGCAGCCAGCAAGCGGCTCGCGAAGCCGCTTTTTTCATGCCTGCGGCCCGCCGCCGGCCCGGACCTTGGGACAATGGCGTCCACGGCCAATCAGCAGATGACAGACATGGAACCAGGCAAGCAGAGTCCCTTCAGAGCAGCAACCGTTGGAAACCCCTGGCGCCGGGCCGCATTGGCAGCCGCCCTGCTGCTGGGCCTCGCGCGCAGCGGCCATGCCTTGCCGAGCTTTGACGAGGTGCGCGGCGAGCACCGCTCTTCGGAAACCCTGCTGCTGTCGCGCGAAGGCGAGGAGCTGCAGCGTCTGCGCACCGACAGCACGGTGCGGCGCGGCCCCTGGGTGGGGCTGGCCGATATCTCGCCGGCGCTGCGTACGGCCCTGGTGCTCAGCGAGGACAAGCGCTTTTACGAGCACAGCGGTGTGGACTGGGCGGCCGTGAGTTCGGCGGCCTGGGGCAATCTCTGGAACAGCCGCACGCGTGGAGCCAGCACCATCACCATGCAGCTCGCGGGCCTGCTCGACGGCGACTGGCGCCAGGGCGCGGGCGGGCGCAGCGTGGTGCAGAAACTGGGCCAGGCCGTGGCGGCCCAGGTGCTGGACCGGCGCTGGCGCAAGGACCAGATTCTCGAGGCCTATCTGAACATGGTGCCGTTCCGCGGCGAGATCGTGGGCATAGACGCGCTCGCGCAAAGCCTTTTCGGCAAGGCGCCGCATGGGCTGGATGCGCGCGAAGCGGCGATCGCCGCGGCCCTGGTGCGCGCGCCCAATGCCGCGCCCGAGCGCGTGGCCCAGCGCGCCTGCGGCGTGCTGCAGAGCCTGGCGCCCGACGATGTGGCGGCGCGCAATTGCGCCGGGGATGGCACGGCCATGCAGCTGTACACGGCCAGCGTGCTGCAGCGGCGCCAATGGCAGCCCAGCGAAGGCATGGCGCCGCATTTTGCGCGGCGCTGGCTGGCCCTGCCGCAGAACAAGGGCCAGGAGCGGGTCCGCTCCACGCTCAGCGCTTCCGTGCAGCGCTTTGCGGTGGCCAGCCTGCAGCAGCATCTGCGCGAGCTGCAGGGCCGCAATGTGGAGGACGGCGCGGCCGTGGTGCTGGACAATGCCACGGGCGAGATCCTGGCCTGGGTCGGCTCATCGGGCACGCTGAGCCAGGCCGCCGAGGTCGACGGCGTCACCGCGCTGCGCCAGCCCGGCTCCACGCTCAAGCCTTTTCTCTATGCGCAGGCGATTGCCGAGCAGCGCATCACCGCGGCCTCGCTGATCGAGGACTCGTCCGCACATATTCCGACCTCGAACGGCCTGTACATCCCGCAGAACTACGACCGCCGCTTCAAGGGCTGGGTCTCGGTGCGCACGGCGCTGGCCTCCTCGCTCAACGTGCCCGCGGTGCGGACGCTGGTCATGGTCACCCCCGATGCCTTCTTCGAACAGCTCAAGCGCCTGGGCCTGCCGCTGCGCGAAAGCGGCGGCTATTACGGCTTCAGCCTGGCGCTGGGCAGTGCCGAGGTCTCGCTGCTGAACCTCAGCAATGCCTATCGTGCGCTGGGCAATGGCGGCCTGTACCGGCCCGTGAGCTGGGCCCTGCCGGCCGCAGGCCGCAAGACCGGCAACAAGCCCGGCGAGCCGGCCGGCGAAAAGCCGCAGCCGGTGCTGGACGCCGGAGCCGCATTCATCGTGGGCGATATTCTTTCCGACAATATGGCGCGCGCGCCCACCTTCGGCACCGACAGCGTGCTGGCCACGCGTTTCTGGACGGCCGTCAAGACCGGCACCAGCAAGGACATGCGCGACAACTGGGCCGTGGGCTGGTCTGAGCGCTATACCGTGGGCGTCTGGGTCGGCAATGCGCGCGGCGAGGCCATGCACTCGGTCAGCGGCACCAGCGGCGCCGCGCCCATCTGGGCCGAGATCATGGGTTTTCTGCACCGCGCCACACCCAGCCGGGCGCCCAAGCCGCCAGCGGGAGTGCAGCAGCAGCAGGTGGAGTTCGGCAGCGCCGCGGCCGGCGGCATGCCGATCGAGAGCGCACGCCGCGAATGGTTTGTGGCCGGTACCCAGCAGCCTGTGTTTGCTATGGATCACATAGCTGCTGGCGCAGACCGGTCAAGGGCTGCCACCGGAAAAGACTCAAAGTCGCCGGCCGGGCAGGCGGCTGCGGTACGGATTTCGCGTCCCGCCAACAGCACGATTCTGGCGCTGGACCCCGATATCCCGCCCGAGCGCCAGCGCGTGCAGCTGATAGCGCGCCAGGCCGGCATGGCCGCGGAGCAGGACTGGCGCGACAACAGTCTGCGTTGGCGGCTGGTGACGCGGCAATATTCGGCACCTGTGGCAGCCGACAAGACCGCACAGCCCGTGATGCGAGAAGTGCAGCGCGAGCTGGGGCGCGGCAGCCAGCTGGGCTGGCTGCCCTGGCCGGGCCGCCACCGGCTGGAGCTGCTCGACGCCTCGGGCCAGGTGCTGGACAGCATCCAGCTGGAAGTCCGTGGTGCGGGCGCTCTGGTGGCAGGGCCCGAGCAGATCCACAGCCAGCGTCGACGCTGAGTGCCGGCCGGTCAGGAGTTCTTGCCCTGATCGAACTGCGCTATCAGAAAGTCCAGCAGCGCACGCAGTTTGGGGGCAACATGCTGGCGTGTCGGATAGACCGCGTAGAGCGTGGTCTTCACCGTGTTCCAGTCCTCCAGCGCGGCCTGCAGCCGGTCCGTGCGCAGGTCGTCCTCGACATAGGGGCGCGGGATCAGGCTGATGCCTAGGCCCTCACGCACCGCATCGCGTACCGCAAGGCTTGAGGACACCGAGTAGCGAGCCTTGACCGCCACACGCTCCATGTGCCCGTCTTGCTCGAACTCCCAGACATCTGCATGGCCCGAAAGGCTGAAGCGTATGTGGTCCAGGCCGTTCAGATCGGCTGGGGTGCGCGGGCGGCCGCGCCTTTCGAAGTAGCTGGGAGCGGCGCACAGCACATGTGACATGGCCGTCAGCGGGCGCGCAACCAGTGAGCTGTCTTCGAGCCGGTCGCTGCCGCGTATGGCCAGATCGAAGCCCTCGCGCACGATATCGACGCGCCGGTCGTCCAGGTGCAGATCCAGCTGCAGGTCGGGGTAGCGCTCTAGGAAGGCAGGGATGGCAGAAGAGATCTGAGTCAGCGTGAATGTCGTCGGGGCGCTGACCTTGAGCAGCCCGCTGGGTGCGGCCTTGATGGGGCACAGCACCTTGTCGGCATCGGCCAGCGCATCGAGTGCCCGCCTGACATGCTCCAGGTACAGACGGCCTTCTTCCGTTAGCGCCATGCGCCGCGTGGTGCGCTGGATCAGGCGCGCTCCCACATGGGTCTCCAGCTCGGCGATGTTCTTGCTGATCGCGGCCGGAGACAGGCCCAGGCTGCGACCAGCCTCGGCAAAGCTGCCGCGCTCGGCCACGCGATGAAAGACCTGCAGGGCAGTCAGTCGGTCCATGAGATTATTTTCTATTGGTGAATGGTTTATCTTTTCAAAAGCCAATTATCAATTAAAGGTGAATTATCTACAGTCGTGCCATGACGACGACACACCCCACAATCACCCTCATCGAACAGCGCATCTCGGCCAATCGCTTCGATGCCTCTCACCGCCTGGCGGATGCGGAGATCGAACGGCTGGTGCAACTGGCCACACGCGCACCCACGGCCTACAACCTGCAGAACTGGCGCTTCATCGCCGTGCGCACGCCCGTGGCCAAGGCCAGGTTGCGCGCCGTGGCGCAGGACCAGGCCAAGGTGCAGGAGGCCGCCGTCTGCTTTATCGTCTGCGGCGTGCTGGCCGATGCTCAGTCCCTGGCCGAAAGGCTGCAGCCTTTCGTGGACGCAGGCTTCATGCCTGTCGGCATGGCGCAGGGCTGGCTGCAGGCCGCGCGCCGGCAGTACGCCAGCGCGCAGGCGGTGCGCGATGAGGCCTTGCGTTCGGCCAGCTTAGCCGCCATGACGCTGATGCACGCTGCACAGGCGCTGGGCCTGGCATCCTGTGGGATGACCGGCTTCGACGCCGAAGGCGTGGCGGCCAGCTTTGGTCTGGCGCCCGAGGAGGTGCCGGTCATGTTGGTCACCGTGGGTCGTGCCGCGCCCGGCAACTGGCCGCAAAAGCCGCGCCGGCCACTGGCGCAGGTGCTGGAGTTTGCATGAGCGCTGCTGCCTCCTCCACACAAGCGCCAGCGAATGCGCGCGACCTGCTGCTGACGGCGTTGGCGCCCGCCATCTGGGGCAGCAGCTACATCGTCACCACGCAGCTGTTGCCGCAGGTGCCCGCGATGACGGTGGCCCTGCTGCGAGCGCTGCCCGCAGGCCTGTTGCTGCTGGTGTTTGCACGGCGTCTGCCGCAGGGCATCTGGTGGCTGCGGGTGTTCATTCTGGGGGCTCTCAATTTCTCGGTGTTCTGGAGCATGCTGTTCGTCTCGGCCTACCGCTTGCCGGGAGGCGCGGCCGCTACCGTCGGGGCCGTGCAGCCGCTGGTGGTGGTATTTCTAGCCGCCTGGGTACTGGGCAGTGCAGTGCGGCCGGCTTCGGTGCTGGGAGCCCTGGCCGGTCTGGCGGGCGTGGCCTTGCTCGTGCTCACGCCCGGCGTTGCACTCGACGCGACGGGCATTGCAGCAGGCCTGGCCGGAGCGGTTTCCATGGCCTGCGGCACGGTGCTCACGCGCAAATGGCGCCCGCCGGTGCCGCTGTTGACCTTCACGGCCTGGCAACTGACGGCAGGCGGTCTGTTGCTGCTGCCGGTGGCACTGTGGGCCGGACCGGATTTTCCGGCGCTCACACCGGGCCATCTGATCGAGCTGGCATGGCTGGGTCTGGTGGGGGCGGCACTGACCTATGTGCTGTGGTTTCGCGGCATTGCCCGGCTGGAGCCGGGCGTGGTGGCATCGCTGGGCTTTCTCAGCCCGGTGACGGCGATTGTGCTGGGATGGCTGGTCCTGGGCCAGACGCTGACGGCCGTGCAAATGGCCGGCGTGGTCCTGGTTCTGGGCGGCATCTGGCTGGGGCAGAGGGGCGCGGTGCGCTGATTCCCGCAGGGCCCCGGCCCGGGAACGAGGGCTATCGCGGGATCATTCCCGCACCAGCAGATCGCCGGTGATCTCGGAGACGTTCTTGACGCTGGTCAGCGTCATGGCCACGCGCATTTCCTTCTCGAGCAGCTCGAGCAGATGGCTGACGCCGGCGCCGCCCGCGGCCGCCAGTGCGTAGATGAAGGCGCGGCCAATCATGGTGCAGTCGGCGCCCAGGGCCAGCATGCGCACGATGTCCAGGCCGTTGCGTATGCCCGAGTCGGCCAGGATCTTGATCTGGCCCTTGACGGCATCGGCAATCGCCGGCAGCGCCCGCGCCGAGGAGAGCGCACCATCGAGCTGGCGGCCGCCGTGGTTGGAGACGATGATGCCGTCGGCACCGAAGCGCACCGCATCCCTGGCGTCCTCGGGGTCGAGAATGCCCTTGATGAGCATCGGGCCCTTCCAGAAGTCGCGAATCCACTCCAGATCGCTCCACGAGATCGAGGGGTCGAAGTTCGCGCCCAGATAGCCCATATAGTCTTCGAGGCTGACGTTCTTGCCCAGGTAGGTGGAGATATTGCCCAGGGTGTGGGGGCGGCCCAGCAGGCCCACGTCCAGCGCCCAATGAGGGTGGGTGGCGGCCTGAAGGTAGCGGCGCATGGCGGCATTGGGGCCGCTCATGCCCGAATGCGCATCACGGTAGCGCGCGCCGGGCACGGGCATGTCCACGGTGAAGACCAGGGTGGAGACGCCGGCGGCCTGAGCGCGCTCCAGCGCGTTCTTCATGAAGCCGCGGTCCTTGAGCACATAGAGCTGGAACCACATGGGGCGGCTTAAGCGCGGCGCCACCTCCTCTATGGGGCAGACCGAGACGCTGGACATGGTGAACGGTATGCCCTTGCTGTCGGCGGCCATGGCGGCCTGAACCTCGCCGCGGCGCGCATACATGCCGGTCAGACCCACGGGCGACAGGGCCACGGGAATCGAGAGCTTTTCGCCGAACAACTCGATGCCGGTGTCGAGCTGGCTCATGTCCTTGAGCACGCGCTGGCGCAGGGCCACCTCGGCCAGGTCGTCGACATTGCGGGCCAGCGTCTTCTCCGCATAGGCGCCGCCGTCTATGTAGTGGAACAGAAAAGGCGGCAGGCGCTTTTGCGCGGCCGCGCGGTAGTCGGTGGTGGAGGAGATGATCATGAGAAAAATGCTGCAGAGGATGAGAAGCGGTCCAGCCGCTTGCGCCGGGCAGCGTCCGCATCCGATTCGGAAAGCTTGCCGTGAACATAGGCCAGATGCTGGCCTATGGCGCTTCTGGCCTGCTCGGGTTCGCCGTTGAGGATGGCCTGCATGAGGTTCTGGTGCTGGAGCGTCAGATGCTCCAGCGTCGCGGGATCGTCGTGCACGAACATCAGGCGCCGGTTCTGGGCCACGGTGCCCAGCACCAGCTCGAAGAGGCTGCCCATGAGCTGCACCAGCACGGCGTTGTGCGAGGCTTCGGCAATCGCCAGATGGAACTGGGCATCGGAGCGGGCCGCGCTGGCGGCGTCGCGCGCCTGCTGGTGGCGCAGCATGTCGTCGAAGCAGCGGCGGATGCGGTCCCTGTCCTTGTCGGTGGCGCGCTGGGCCGCGTACCAGGCGGTGCTGAGCTCCAGCGCCTGGCGCGCTTCCAGCACGTCGTAGCGGTACTGGGGATCGTCGCGCAGCAGCGGCGCGAGCGGCGCGACGGCCTGTTCGTGCCACAGCGGCTGATGCGAGCCCACAAAGGTGCCGGCGCCCACGCGGCTTTCGAGCACGCCGCGGCTGGCAAGCTTCTGTATCGCCTCGCGCAGCGCCGTGCGCGATACGCCCAGTTGCTCGGCCAGCGCCCGCTCGGTGGGCAGCTTGTCGCCGCCCTGGAGCTGGGTGGACTGGATCAGCTCCAGCAACTGCTGGGCAACGCGATCGGACAGGCGTAGGGCGGGCATGGAATCTCTCGGCAGGTTTACGTGGTTGGAATCATCCACGGAAACACATAGGCCTGCAGCGTGCAGATGATGCCGATCAGCACCAGAAAGGCCAGGCTGTGCTTGACGGTGAAGCGGAACAGGTCCGATTCCTTGCCGGCCAGGCCCACGGCCGCGCAGGCGATGGCGATGGACTGGGGCGAGATCATCTTGCCTGTCACGCCGCCCGTGGTATTGGCCGTCACTGCCAGCACCTCGGGCAGGCCCAGTTGGGCCGCCGTCGTGGCCTGCAGCGCGCCGAACAAGGCGTTGGCCGAGGTGTCCGAGCCCGTGAGGAACACGCCGATCCAGCCCAGGAAGGGCGAGAAGAACGCAAAAGCCTTGCCCGTATGGGCCAGAGCCATGGCCAGCGTGGTGGACAGGCCCGAGTAGTTGGCGATGAAGGCAAAGGCCAGCACCATGCCTATGGAGTAGATGGGCAGGGCCAGTTCCCTGAAGGTCTCGCCCAGGGTCTTGACCGCCACGGCAGGCTTGAGGCGCAGCAGCAGGATGGCGAGCACGGCCGCGATCAGAATCGCCGTGCCCGTGGCCGACAGCCAGTTGAAGGAATAGACAGCGCCATAGGGCGTGGCAGCGGCCACCACGGGCGGCATCTTCTGCACCAGGTTGTGCAGCATGGGGACGGGAATGTTGACCACCGTGCCGGCCAGCGCGCCGCCCGAGGCGAACAGCGCCTTGAAGGGCTTGAGGCTCCAGATCGTCACCATGGCCGTGAGGATGATGAAGGGCGACCAGGCCTTGAGCACCACGCCGGCCGTCAGCTTGACGGGCGCTGCGGCCGTGGCTTTCACGGCGCTAGGCTCGGTGTCGAAGCGGAAGATGCGCTTGGGCTGCCAGAACTTGAGGAAGCTCGTGAGCACTACCAGTGCGAAGATGGCCGAGGTGATGTCGGGCAACTCGGGGCCTATGTAGTTGGCCGTCAGAAATTGACCGAGCGCAAAGCTGCCGCCGCCGACCAGCACCGCGGGCCAGGTTTCCTTGACGCCGCGCCAGCCGTCCATGATGGCCATGAGCCAGAACAGCACGATGATGGTCATGAACGGCAGCTGGCGGCCGGCCATCTGGCTGATGGCCATGGCGTCTACGCCCGAGACCTGGCCGGCCACGATGACG
>JAFAIY010000306.1 GCA_019236485.1 Comamonas sp.
CAGCAGCGCCGCAACCATGGCCATGGTGCTGTTGTCGGCCCCGAACACGGCCGCCGCCAGCGCCGCGCCCGCGGGGATGCGCAGCACGCTCTGGAACAGGTCCCAGACCGAATCGACCACGGGAATCTTGTCCGCGCAGAACTCCACGAGCAGCAGGCCGCCGCTGATGACCAGCACCAGCGGATGGGCCAGCACATGCAGACTGCCCGGCAGCGGCGCCAGGCCGGTGACGCCCAGCAGGCCGACCACGAACACCACCGCATACAGGCGCAGGCCGCTGGCCCAACCCAGGGCCGCGGCCAGCGCCAGCAGCGCGCCCAGGTCCATCTGGCCCGCGACCTGGGCGGCCCTGCCGGCCATGGCCCCCGCCTGCTCCACAGCCTCGCGGCCCGGATGCAGACCCAGGCCATGCAGCCATTGCAGCACGCTGTTCCAGAAGTCGCTCATGGTGTTCAAATTCTCCGCATCGCATCGATACCGGCGTCAGACCCGCGCCGCGGCTCAGGGAGTCACCCATGCGGGCTTGCGCTTGTTGAGAAAAGCCTGCACGCCTTCCTTGCCTTCGCTGCTGGCGCGGATGTCGGCAATGCTTTCCACCGTGGCCGCAATCAGCTGCTCGTTGATCTCGCGCTCGGCCACGTCCAGCACCAGGCGCTTGCAGGCGCGCACGGCCGCCGGGCCGGCACTCAGCAGATGCTTGAGCCAGCCATCGACCACGGAGTCCAGCTCCTCGGCCGCCACCACCTCATGCACAAAGCCTATGCGCCAGGCTTCCTGGGCCGAGAAGCGCTCGCCCGTGAGGAAGTAGCGGTGCGAGGCCCGCAGCCCCATGGCGCGGATCACATAGGGGCTGATGGTGGCCGGGATCAGGCCTATCTTCACCTCGGACAGGCAGAAGCCCGCGGCCTCGGCCGCCACGGCCATATCGCAGCAGGCCACCAGTCCCATGCCGCCCGCATAGACATCGCCCTGCACGCGCGCAATGGTGGGCTTGGGGCATTCGTAGATGGTGCGCAGCATCTCGGCCAGCAGACCCGCATCGACGCGATTCTCGTCGCGCGAGAAGTCGGCCATGCGGCGCATCCAGTTGAGGTTGGCGCCCGCACAGAAGGCCGGCCCTTCGGCGGCCAGCACGATGGCGCGCACATCGGGCCGCTCGCCGGCGCTGGCGAAGGCCTGGGTGATCTCGGCAATCACCTCGTCGCTGAAGGCGTTGCGGATCTCGGGCTGGGTCAGCGTGATGGTGGCGATGCCACCTTCCACGATCAAGGTCAAAGCGGTCATGGCCTGTCTCCCTGTGGGTTGTTGCTCTGCAGCTGTGCAGCCGCCCTGCCCGGCATCTGCTGCTGCAAAAAGTCCTGCACCAGCGGCAGCCATTGGGGGATATTGGCTGGCCGGTCGAAAAAGCGGTGGCCCTCGTCGCCGTCTGGCGGCACGAACACCAGTTTCAAGCTCAGTCCCGCCTGCCGGTAGCTGGCCGCCATCTGGCGCACCAGCGGCGGGCGGAAATAGCTGTCGTTGTCGGCATAGATCCAGAGCTGGGGCACGCGGGTGCCGGCCGCAAAACCGGCCACGGTCTGCAGCAGCGCCGCCGCGCCGCACACGGTCTGCTGCTCGCGCATCCGCGGCTGAGCGCCGCGCCCGCCGGCAAAGTTGATGACGCCGCGCAGACCCGCGGGCCGCTGCGCGGCCAGCGCCAGCGAGGCAAAGCCGCCCGCGGACTTGCCCAGCAGCAGCACCTGGGAGCCGTCCACATAGGGCAGCTTTTGCGCATAGCCCATGATGGCGGCCACATCGCGCGCGGCCTCGCCGGCCGCATGTGCGTAGTCGGGCGCCTCGCAGCTGCCGTAATGGTCGGCCGCGGGTCCGCCGGAGGCGCCGTAGCCGCGGCGCAGCCCCGTCACCACCACATAGCCCAGGGCCGCAATCGCGCGGGCCTGGGCTCCATAGCGGTCCGTCAGCGCCGCACGCGCCTCCCTGCCGCCGGGCGTGCCGTGGCTCAGCACCACCAGACCCCAGGGGCCTGCGCCGCCTGGCCGATACACATGGCCCGAGAGCTCGACCGTGGTGGCCGCAGCCTGGTCCGTTGCCGGCACCCAGACGGGAATGCTTGCCTCCAGCCGCTGCACCTCGGGCTCGGCCCTGGCCAGCAGGGGCAGAGCCAGCCCCGCGCACAGCAGGGCTGGCGGCAGGCAGGCAGGGATGGAAGGCAGCAGCATCGTCAATACCCGTAACGATTACATGCGGAAGACGCCAAAGCGCGTGTCTTCGACAGGCGCATTGCGCGCGGCGGACAGGCCCAGAGCCAGCACGCGGCGCGTGTCGGCCGGGTCGATGACGCCATCGTCCCACAGGCGCGCAGTGGCGTAATAGGGATGGCCCTGGTCCTCGTATTGCTGGCGTATAGGCGCCTTGAAAGACTCTTCCTCCGCGGCCGACCACTGGCCGCCCTTGGCCTCGATGCCGTCGCGCTTGACCGTGGCCAGCACGCTGGCCGCCTGCTCGCCGCCCATCACGGAGATGCGCGCGTTAGGCCACATCCAGAGAAAGCGCGGCGAATAGGCGCGGCCGCACATGCCGTAATTGCCGGCGCCGAAGCTGCCGCCGATGATGATGGTGAACTTGGGCACGCTGGCCGTGGCCACGGCCGTGACCAGCTTGGCGCCGTGGCGCGCAATGCCTTCGTTCTCGTAC
>JAFAIY010000311.1 GCA_019236485.1 Comamonas sp.
GCGCTCGTAGTCAAGGCCCGACATCAGCACCTTGGCGCCCATGTTGACGCCGCCCAGCACGTTCTCGGCCGGCACCTCGACGTCCTGGAACACCAGCTCGCCCGTGTGGCTGCCGCGCATGCCGAGCTTGTCGAGCTTCTGCGCGATGGAGAAGCCCTTCATGCCCTTCTCGATCAGGAAGGCCGTGACGCCGCGCGCACCCAGCTCGGGCTCGGTCTTGGCGTAGACCACGAGCGTGTCTGCGTCGGGGCCATTGGTGATCCACATCTTGCTGCCGTTGAGCAGGTAGTAGCCGCCCTTGTCCTCGGCCTTGAGCTTCATGCTGATCACGTCCGAGCCGGCGCCGGGCTCGCTCATGGCCAGTGCGCCCACATGTTCGCCGCTGATCAGCTTGGGCAGATACTTGGCCTTTTGCGCCTCGTTGCCGTTGCGGTTGATCTGGTTCACGCACAGATTGCTGTGGGCGCCATAGGACAGGCCCACCGAGGCGCTGGCGCGCGAGATCTCTTCCATGGCCACCATATGGGCCAGATAGCCCATATCGGCACCGCCGTACTGCTCGGAGACGGTGATGCCCAGCACGCCCAGATCGCCGAACTTGCGCCACAGATCCATGGGGAACTGGTCGTTGCGGTCTATCTCGGCGGCGCGCGGTGCAATCTCGCTCTGCGCAAACTCACGCACCGCATCGCGCAGCGCATCGATGTCTTCGCCCAATTGAAAGTTCAGTCCGGGCAGATTGGCAAGGCTCATGTTTGTCTCCTGTGGATATGTGGAACGGTGTCAGTTGTTCAGGCCGTCACGGTTTTGCACGCACATCAGCGTACAGCCCATGGTGGCAATCAGCTTCTCGCGGCCTTCGTCTATCGCATAGGCGCGCCCTTCGGTCACGGTGATCGTGCGGCCCGGCTTGATGACGCGGCCTTCCATGCGGAAGCTCTGTCCTTTTGCCGGGGCCAGCAGATTGATCTTGAATTCGATGGTCAGCACCGCTGCATCGGCGGGCATCTGGGTCAGGCCCGCATAGCCGCAGGCCGAATCCAGCGCCGTGGAAACCATGCCCGCATGCAGAAAGCCGTGCTGCTGCGTCAGGCCCGGGGCCCAGTCCAGGCAGATGTCCACCAGGCCCGGCTCCACGCGCGTGAGCCTGGCACCCAGGGTCTGCATGGCGCCCTGACGGGCAAAGCTGTCCCGCACACGGATGGTGAAATCCACGGTCTCTGTTGCGCTTGCAGCTGGCATGGGCGGCTCCCGGAGTTTGAAGCGGTCACAAATTGACGTTTACGTAAACGTCAATTATGCGGCATTTTTCTGTCCGCTCTTCTTGAGCAGATTGCGCGCCTCTTTTTCCTGCTCGCGCACCTCGTCCAAAGTCGCCTGCAGATCGGCCATCTGCTCCTCCAGCTGCCTGCGGTGCACGGCCAGCACATCCAGAAACTTGCGCAGCTGCACACCGGTATCGCGAGGGCTGTCGTAGAGATCGATGATCTCCTTGGCCTCGGACAGCGACAGTCCCAGGCGCTTGGCCCGCAAGGTCAGACGCAGGCGTGCCCTGTCCCGGGGCGAATAGACGCGGTTGCGCCCGCCCGAGCCCGAGCGCTCGGGCTGTAGCAAGCCCATGTCTTCGTAGAAGCGGATCGCGCGCGTGGTGAGATCGAACTCCTTGGCGAGATCGCTGATGGTGTAGCTGGTCAACATAATGGTTTTGTGAGGAAAGCAGTCTTGCATCGCCCAAGCGACTGCAAGTCGCAGTTCGCTCTCTAAAATGCTTTGACAAGAATGACGTTTACGTTAACGTCAATCCTAAACGATATACCCCAAGCCCATGACCCACTCGAACGAATCGGCACTCCACTACCCTCTGGGCGAGACCCTGCCCGGTGCGGCCCAAAGCCTGGAGCTTGCCCCCGGCATCAAATGGATCCGCATGTCCCTGCCGTTTGCGCTGGACCATATCAATCTGTGGCTGCTGCGCGACCGACAGGAGGACGTCCACGGACAGATACGCGAAGGCTGGACCATTGTCGACTGCTGCGTGAATCGGACCGAGGCGCGCGCGCAGTGGGAGCAGATCTTCGCCACCCAACTCGAAGGCCTGCCGATTCTGCGCGTCATCGTCACCCATATGCATCCCGACCATATCGGCCTGGCCGGCTGGCTATGCCGGCACTGGAATGCGCCGCTGTGGATCAGCGCCACCGACTACAACGTGGCCCTTGTCGCCATGAAGGATCGGGATGGCTTTGGCGGTGAATCCGGCGCGGATTTCTACAGCCTGCATGGCCAGAGGGATGAAGAATTCCTCCAGCATGTGCGCGGCCGCGGCAGCTATTACGCCTCGCTCGTGGGCCCCATCCCCGAGACCTATCACCGCATCACCGATGGCGCGCAAATCGAGATCAACGGGCGCGCCTGGCAGTGCATCGCCGGCTATGGCCATGCGCCCGAGCACATGGCCCTGTATTGTCCCGATATTCAGGTGCTCATCAGCGGCGATATGGTCCTGCCCCGCATATCGGCCAATGTCAGCGTGCATTCATCCGAGCCCGAGGCCAACCCCCTGCAGCTGTTTCTGACATCGCTGCAGCGCTATCTTGCGCTGCCTGAGGACACCTATGTCCTGCCTTCGCATGGCAAGCCCTTTACCGGCCTGCACCTGCGAGTGCAGCAGCTGCTCGACCACCATCACGAACGACTCGATGACATCATGCAGGCCGTCCAGGCCAGGGCACTGAGTGCGGCCGACATATTGCCGATTCTGTTCAAGCGGCAGCTCGACAGCCACCAGATGACCTTCGCCATGGGCGAGGCCCTGGCCCATCTGCACTATCTGTGGTTCAACCAGCAGCTGCAACGCAGAGCCGATGAACATGGGGTTTTGCGCTTCCATCTGCCTGCTAAATAAAAAGAGAGCGCCAGGCGCTCTCTTTTTATTTGTGGTTTTCGAGGGGTTTGACTGCCCGGTAGTGTTTGCGTTTCAGACGGCAATAAAAAACCCCGTAATCTTTCGACTACGGGGTTTTCACTGTAAGAGCCTGACGATGACCTACTTTCACACGGGAACCCGCACTATCATCGGCGCAAAGTCGTTTCACGGTCCTGTTCGGGATGGGAAGGAGTGGGACCAACTTGCTAT
>JAFAIY010000312.1 GCA_019236485.1 Comamonas sp.
CCTGGAACTCGCGCTGGGCTGCCACTACCGCATCGCGGCGCCCGGCACGGCCGTGGCACTGCCCGAAGTCAAGCTGGGCCTGCTGCCCGGCGCCGGTGGCACGCAGCGCCTGCCGCGCGCTCTGGGCGTGGAAACCGCGCTCAACATGATCGTCAGCGGCGAGCCCGTCAAGAGCGAGATGCTGGCCGCCATTCCCGGCCAGAAGCTGTTCACCAAGATGGCCGCGTCGGCCGAAACCCTGCTGGCCGAGGCCAAGGCCTATGCGCTGGAGGTGGCCGATGCGCGTCCGCTGCCGCGGGTGCGCGATCTGCCTTGCAAACATCCCCAGGGCGAGGCCTATTTCGAGTTCGCCGCCACCATGGTGCAGGGCATGTCCAAGAATTTCCCGGCCCCGCTGCGCTGCGTGGAGGCCGTGAAGAACGCCACGAGCAAGAAGTTCGACGACGGCATGGTTGCCGAGCGCGAAGCCTTTATGCAGCTGATGATGACGCCCGAGTCGCGTTCGCTGCGCCATCTGTTCCTGGCCGAGCGTGCGGCCTCCAAGATTGCCGACGTGCCCGGCGATACGCCGGTGCGTGATATCCAGACCGTGGGCGTGATCGGCGCCGGCACCATGGGCGGCGGCATCGCGATGAATTTCCTGAACGCCGGCATTCCGGTGACGATTCTCGAGACCAAGCAGGAGGCGCTGGAGCGCGGCGTGGCCACCATCCGCAAGAACTACGAGGCCCAGGTCAAGAAGGGCAAGTTGGCCCAGGAGAAATATGAGCAGCGCATGGCGCTGCTGACCACCACGCTGAACTACGGCGAGCTCAAGAATGCCGACCTGATCATCGAGGCCGTGTTCGAGGAAATCGGCGTCAAGGAGCAGGTGTTCAAGCAGCTAGACGCAGTCGCCAAGCCCGGCGCCATCCTGGCCTCCAACACCTCCACGCTGGATGTGGACCGGATCGCGGGCTTCACCAAGCGCCCGCGCGATGTGGTGGGCATGCACTTCTTCAGCCCCGCCAATGTGATGAAGCTGCTCGAAGTGGTGCGCGGCAAGCAGACGGCCAAGGACGTGCTGGCCACGGTGATGAAGATCGCCAAGAAGATCAGGAAGACGGCCGTGGTCTCGGGCGTCTGCGACGGCTTCATCGGCAACCGCATGATCGAGCAGTACTCGCGCCAGGCCGGTTTCCTGCTGGACGAGGGCGCCTCGCCCCAGCAGGTGGACAAGGCCATTGAGAAGTTCGGCTTTGCCATGGGCCCGTTCCGCATGGGCGATCTGGCCGGCAACGACATCGGCTGGGCCATCCGCAAGCGCCGCTATGTCGAGAAAGCCGACATGAAGTACAGCGCCAGCGCCGACCGCCTCTGCGAGCTGGGCCGCTTCGGCCAGAAGACCGGTGCCGGCTGGTACGACTATGTTCCGGGCAAGCGCGATGCGATGCCTTCGGATGTCGTGGCCAAGATGATCGACGAGCATCGCAAAAGCATCGGCATCACGCCGCGCAAGATCTCGGACGAGGAAATCGTGCAGCGCCTGGTGTTCGCCCTGGTCAACGAAGGCGCGCATATTCTGGAGGACGGCATCGCGGGCAAGTCCGGCGATATCGACATGGTCTATCTGACCGGCTATGGCTTCCCGCTGTGGCGCGGCGGCCCCATGCATTACGCCGGTGAAGTGGGCCTGTTCAACGTGGTCCAGGCCATGGGCCGCTTTGCCCAGAACCCCAACGACGATGCCAGGTTCTGGCAGCCCGCGCCGCTGCTGGCCAAGCTGGCCGCCGAAGGCAAGCAGTTCAGCTGATCCCGGCCTGTGGACCACCCAGAATACAAGGACACACCATGACATCCGCAGTGATTGTTTCTACCGCGCGCACTCCGCTGACCAAGAGCTGGAAGGGCGCTTTCAACATGACTTACGGCCCGACCCTGGGCGCCCACGCGGTCAAGGCGGCCGTGGAGCGCGCGGGCATAGATGGCGCCGAGGTCGAGGACGTGATCATGGGCATGGCCTTGCCCGAAGGCACGACGGGCGGCAATGTGGCGCGCCTGATCGCCCTGCGCGCCGGCCTGCCCGTGAGCGTCTCGGGCCTGACGCTGAACCGCTTCTGCTCCTCTGGCCTGCAGGCGATCGCGCTGGCGGCCCAGCGCATCATCGCGGGTGAGAACGATGTGCTGGTGGCCGGCGGCCTGGAGAGCATCTCCTGCGTCCAGCCCCATCTGAACCCGCATATGGCTTTCGACCCCGAACTCACGGCCATGAAGCCCGAGGTCTACTGGAGCATGTTGCAGACCGCCGAGCAGGTGGCCAAGCGCTACAACATCAGCCGCGACGCCATGGACGAGTATGGCGCGGCCAGCCAGCAAAAGGCCTGTGCGGCCCAGGCCGCGGGCCTGTTCGACGCCGAAATCGTTGCCGTGAAGACCGTGATGGGCGTGGCCGACAAGGTGCGCGGCCTGATCACCAAGGAGGTGCTGGCCAGCAGGGACGAGGGCACTCGCGAGGGCACGACCAAGGAAGGCATCAGCGGCCTGCGCAGCGCTCTGCCCGGCGGCGTGGTCACCGCCGGCAATGCCAGCCAGTTCTCCGACGGCGCCGGCGCCTGCGCCGTGGTCAGCGAGGAATATGCGTCGCGCAAGGGCCTGCAGCCCCTGGGTCGCTTCCTGGGTTTTGCCGTGGCCGGCTGCGAGCCCGACGAGATGGGCATAGGTCCGGTCTACGCGATTCCCAAGGTGCTCAAGAAGCTGGGCCTGTCGGTGCAGGACATAGACCTGTGGGAGCTCAACGAGGCGTTTGCGGTGCAGGTCATCTACTGCCGCGACAAGCTGGGCATTCCGGCGGAGCGGCTTAATGTCAACGGCGGCGCGATCGCGCTGGGCCACCCCTATGGCGTGTCTGGCCAGCGCCTCACCGGCCATGCGCTGATCGAAGGCAAGCGCCGCGGCGCCAAGCGTGTCTGCGTGACCATGTGCATAGGTGGGGGCATGGGCGCGGCGGGCATCTTCGAAGTCCTGTAAGCGTAGCGATCAAAAAGCCGCAGTCCCGTCCGGGGTGCGGCTTTTTATTTGTCTGGAATTCATTGTTTTGATAGCTGCTGGCGCTTATTCATCAAGGGCTGCAGCGGATTTTGATGGGGTATTGAAATGCGCCTGCGTTCCACCATTGATTTTTTGCTCTACGACTGGCTGCAGGCCGAGGGGCTGAGCCGCCGCACGCGTTTCGCCGACCATTCGCGCGACACTTTCGATGCGGTGATGGACACCTGCGAGCGCATCGCGCGCGAGAAATACGCGCCGTTCAACCGCACGGTGGACCTGCAGGAGCCGCAGTTCGACGGCGAGAGAGTCATCCTGCCCCAGTGCACCTATGACGCGCGCCAGGCCTTTGCCGAGTCGGGCATGCTCAGCGCGGCCCAGGACTATGCGATGGGCGGCATGCAGCTGCCTTATACGGTGGAGGCCGCGGCCAACTGTTTTTTTGCGGCGGCTTCGATCAGCATAGGCTCGAACCTGCTGACCAGCGGCAATGCCAACGCCATCATGGCCCATGGCACGGAGACGCAGAAGCAGGTGTTCGCGGCCAATGAGTTCAATGGCCGCTGGGCCGGCACCATGTGCCTGTCCGAGCCCCAGGCCGGCTCCTCGCTGTCGGACATCGCCACGCGCGCCGAGCCCGACGGCGCTGATTTCGCAGACGATGTGCTGGGGCCGCGCTACCGCCTCAAGGGCAACAAGATGTGGATCAGCGCCGGCGACCATGAGCTGACCGAGAACATCGTGCATCTGGTGCTGGCCAAGATTCCCGGCCCCGACGGCAAGCCCGTGCCCGGGGTCAAGGGCATTTCGCTGTTCATCGTGCCCAAGAAGCTGGTGGACGCCGCAGGCCGGCTGAGCGGCGAGCGCAACGATGTGGCGCTGGCGGGCCTGAACCACAAGCTGGGCTGGCGCGGCACGACCAATACCCTGCTCAATTTTGGCGAGGGTAAGTACCCCGTGCGTGGTGCGGCGGGCGCGATTGGCTATCTGGTGGGCAAGCCCGGCGAAGGCCTGAAATGCATGTTCCACATGATGAACGAGGCACGCATCTCCATAGGCATGGCGGCCACCATGCTGGGCATGGCCGGCTATCACGCCAGCCTCGAATATGCGCAAAGCCGGCCCCAGGGCCGGCCGATCCAGGGTGCGCCTGGCGAGGGCGGCAAGGACGCGAGCCGGCCCCAGTCGCGCATCATCGAGCATGCCGACGTCAAGCGCATGCTGCTGGCGCAGAAAGCCTATTGCGAAGGGGCGCTGGCCCTCAATCTGTTCTGCGCGCGCCTGGTCGACGAGCAGCACACGGGCTCGGAGCAGGAGGCGGCCGAGGCCAAGCTGCTGCTCGAGGTGCTGACGCCCATCGCCAAGAGCTGGCCCAGCGAGTTCTGCCTGGAGGCCAATTCCCTGGCCATACAGATCCATGGCGGCTACGGCTATACGCGCGACTTCCCTGTGGAGCAGTACTGGCGCGACAACCGTCTGAACATGATCCATGAGGGCACGCACGGCATACAGGCCCTGGACCTGCTGGGCCGCAAGGTCGTGATGGAAGGCGGCAAGGGCCTGCAGCTGCTGGCCGCGCGCATCAATGCCACCAATCAGCGCGCCTTGCAGAACGAAAAGCTGGCGCCTTATGCCAATCAGCTGGCGCGGGCGCTGGCCGATGTCGGCTCGGCCACCAAGGCCGCCTGGGCCACGGGCAACCCGCAGGAGGCGCTGGCCAATGCCGTGCCCTATATGCAGGCCTTCGGTCATGTGGTGCTGGCCTGGATCTGGCTGGATGTGGCCCTGGCCCTGCTGGCCAAGGACGACGAGCTGGCCATTGCGGCCCACCGCGGCGGCATGGCGGCCATGCGCTATTTCTTCCATTACGAGCTGCCGCGCATAGGCGCCTGGCTGCAGGTGGTCAAGTCCCGCGACATGACCTGCGCGCTGCTGGAAGAAGAAGCGTTCTGATTTCGGCAGTAAAAAGAGCAGGCCCGCCGGTGCCCCGGCGGGCTTTGCTTTATTCTTGCCCCATGACTACACAGCGAGACAGAAATATCCGGCTGGCCCAGGCGGTGCTGGACTGGAATCGGAAACACCTGAGGCACGACAGCCTGCTGACGGAAGCGCTGGTCGAGGAGTGTTTCGGCAGCAGTTTCGTGGTCGAGCCCAACGGCCGGCATTACCGGGCCGATCCCGCTCTGTACCTGGAATTCCTCAACGGGATGAAGAGCACGATGGCCGGCATCGAGTACCAGGTTCTCAATACCGTGGCCGATGACGAAGGCGTGGTGCTGGACATGGCGGTGCAGATCGAGCGCCTCAACGGCGAGCGCGAGAGTTTCGTCGCCATGCTGCTGATGCGCTTTGACGAGAGCGGCAGGCTCAGCCTCTGGAAAGAGGTCTATCTGCCCGGGCCCAAGTAGACCTCGCTTCAGGCCCTGGCCCCGCCGCGTCCGCGCCGGGCCTTTCATCTGCGGGCTTCCGCCCGCAAAGTTTTGCCTTACCCGCTTCCATATGCTCAGTCAGACAATGCGGCATCCCTGGCGCAGTCTTGCGAGATTCGCGCTGCTGCTGGCCCTCTCCGTCGTGCTCACTCTGGGGTTGTACCACGGCAGTGAATCCTGGGGGCCGCGGCATGGCGGCACCGGAGACACCACGGGCCTGGCCTCGGGCCTGCTTTTTCTGGCCCAGCTGGCTCTGATCTGGATTGCGGCCCTGGCGCTGCTGACCCGTCTGGTGATGCCGCGCGGTCTGCGGCTGCCGAGTCTGGTGCTGGTGCCGGTGCTGCTGGGCCTGCTGATGCAGCTGCACCAGTCGGGCTTCGGCAAGAAAGAGGTGTACTCCGCGAGCCCGGTGATGCTCATGGGCCTCGAATTTCCCAAGGGCAGCTTTGCCCGCTACTGGCGCGACGGTCGCTTTGCGTCGTGGCGGCTGAGTTTTGTCCGCACCGAGCAGACGCTGGATTTCCACGGCGTGCGCATCCATGCAATGAATGCGGAGTCCGCGCAGATAGGCCTGGTCAGCGTGGCGCTGGCCGGCGAGCAGACGCTGGGCGGCTGGCGCTGCACCACCCGTGGCGACGCGGTGCTGAGCCGGCGCAGCGAGCAGACCGATGCGGACTGGGAGGTCGATGCCTGCGAACTCGCGCCGGACATGGTGGTGGGGCAGGTGGCGCTGAATGCGCCGTTCTGGATGAACTACGGCAGCTCCGAGCGCGCTCAGCTCGTGCCGCGCGCCGGCCCCAACGAGGTCGAGAACCCCGTCTGCCAGCGCGTCGAGGGGCAGGATGTGATGCTGACCGATCTCACGGTGGACAGGGATGGGCGGCTGGCAACCTGGCAAGGCCTGGCCTGCCACGCCGGGTCTGTGTCGGGCTACGGCTATCCCAGGCGGGCGCGCATGGGGCGCGAAGAAAATGGCTCATACACCATAGAGGCGGACATGAGCCACGCGGGCCAGCCCCTGTACTGCCTGAAGCTGGACGCAGCGTTCTCCCACCCCAGGCCCTGCAATAGCTAGCCCGGGCACGGTTCGCGGCCGGCATGGCGGTGGCAGACAAAAAAGCCCGCTGGCTGAACTGACCCCCAGAAGTTGGACACCGATCCAACCGAAGGGGTGTTTCTCATGTCGAAGTACGACGAACAGTTCAAGCGAGCGGTAGTTGATGAATATTTGTCAGGCGGTCCTGGGTTCAAGACGCTGGCGCATAAATACGATGTGGACCACGCCACGGTAC
>JAFAIY010000468.1 GCA_019236485.1 Comamonas sp.
ACGCGCGGCCGCCAAGGCTGCAAAGAACTGGGCCGAGGCCGACCGCATCCGCAAGGAACTGCTGGAGCAGGGCATTGTGCTCAAGGACTCCGCCACGGGCACGAGCTGGGAAGCTGCGGCCAAGGGTTGAAGGCTTTATGCAGAGTCTCATCAACCATGCGTGCCATGTGAGGAGTCGTGCATGAGTGCGGCCAAGCATCTGGACACCATGGAGTTTGAACAGCTGCCGCTGGTGGCTGATCTGCCCGTGCCCGTCGGGCCCGAGGCGCCGCTGCCGGTAGCGCCTCTGGGTGCCACGGCGGAGGCTGCGTCTGCGGCCGGCAAGCCTGCGGCGGCCGCCAAGGCCGCTGCAGCCTCCAAGGCTGCGGCACCCAAGATCAGCCTGGCGCTGCCCGAAGGCGTGCCCGCCTATTGGGCCGAGGCCTGCCGCCAGCTCATGCGCCGCGACCGCGTGCTCAAGCGCCTGATTCCGCAGCTCAGCAGCCAGGCGCTGTTGCCGCGCGGCCGGGGCGAGGCCTTTGCGACGCTGGCTCGTTCCATCATCGGTCAGCAGATTTCGGTCAAGTCGGCCAAGACGCTGTGGAACAAGTTTGCCAAGCTGCCCGCCGAGATGAAACCCGAGTTGGTGCTCAAGCTCAAGGTCGACGATATGCGCGCGGCTGGCCTGTCGGCGCGCAAGGTGGACTATCTGGTCGATCTGGCGCTGCACTTCACCGAGAACCGTCTGCGCATGGATGAATGGGCAGAGCTGAGCGACGACATCATCATCGCCGAGCTCATGGCCATTCGCGGCCTGAGCCGCTGGACGGCCGAGAATTTCCTGATCTACTACCTGGCACGGCCCAATGTGCTGCCGCTCGATGATGCCGGTTTGATTCAGGGCATCTCTCTCAATTATTTTTCGGGTGATCCTGTCAGTCGCAGCGATGCCCGTGAGGTTGCCGAGGCTTGGAAACCGTGGTGCACGGTTGCAACTTGGTATATTTGGCGCTCGCTCGAGGCGCAGCCTGTGGCTTGATGACATCTGTCCACTGGCCGATTGCAGGGATTGCAACAGGCTGGCACAAGGAGAATTACGTTGGCGAAAAAGAACTTTCTGGATTTCGAGCAGCCTATTGCCGAACTTGAATCCAAAATCGAAGAACTGCGCTATGTGCAGACCGAAAGCGCAGTCGATATCTCGGAAGAGATCGAACAGCTCAGCAAGAAGAGCCTGCAGCTGACCAAGGACATCTACAGCGATCTGACCCCCTGGCAGATCACCAAGATCGCGCGCCACATCGAGCGCCCCTATACGCTGGACTATGTGCGCGAATGCTTTACCGACTTTGTCGAGATGCATGGCGATCGCCACTTCGCGGACGACCAGTCCATAGTCGGCGGTCTGGCGCGCTTCAACGGTCAGCCCTGCATGCTGATCGGTCACCAGAAGGGCCGTGATACCAAGGAGCGCACGCTGCGCAACTTCGGCATGACGCGTCCCGAAGGCTATCGCAAGGCCTTGCGCCTGATGAAGACGGCCGAGAAGTTCAAGCTGCCCGTGTTCACCTTTGTGGACACGCCCGGCGCCTTCCCCGGCATCGATGCCGAGGAGCGCGGCCAGTCCGAAGCCATCGGTCGCAACATCTATGAGATGGCCCAGCTGCAGACCCCCATCATCACCACCATCATCGGTGAAGGCGGCTCGGGCGGCGCGCTGGCGATTGCCGTGGCGGACCAGGTGCTGATGCTGCAGTACTCCGTGTACTCCGTGATCAGCCCCGAGGGCTGCGCGTCGATTCTGTGGAAGACCGGCGAAAAGGCCCAGGAAGCCGCGGATGCCATGGGTATCACGGCCCACCGCCTCAAGGCCCTGGGTCTGGTGGACAAGATCGTCAACGAACCCGTGGGCGGCGCGCACCGCGATCCCAAGCAGATGGGGGCCTTCCTCAAGCGTGCGCTGGGCGATGCCTACCGTCAGCTGGCCGATCTCAAGCCTAAGGAGCTGCAGGATCGCCGCTACGAGCGCATCCAGAGCTACGGCAAGTTCGCCGACACCAAGGCGGACAATCGCTAATCAGCTGGCTTGCCCGCTGTTTGCGCACAATGGCTCCTGCGGGAGCCATTTGTGTTTGTGGCGCGGTGCTGGAGATTGAGGTGAGTCTCAATCCCAATGGGCATCTGTGTTAAGTGCTATTGATTTTGGTATTTTGAAACTTGCGGAGTAGATCTGAAATGCAAGTCCTGCCCAGAGCCGGTCTGACGAATGCCTCGGGAGCTGCTTCGGCACAGCTGGTGGACCGGGCGGTTGCGGCTTTCGATCCACCGCTGCCGTTGGCCGTGGCATTCAGCGGCGGCGCCGATTCATCGGCGCTGCTGCTGGCCTGCCATGCACGCTGGCCCGGGCAGGTGCGGGCCATTCATGTGCACCATGGCCTGCAGGCGGCGGCGGACGGCTTTCAGAAGCATTGCGAGCAGCTATGTGCGCGGCATGGCATCCCGCTCCGGGTCAGCGCTATCGATGCGCGCCATGAGCCGGGGCAGAGTCCCGAAGATGCTGCGCGCCAGGGTCGTTACCGGGCCTTGGTTCAGGCGGCGCAGGAGGAGTTTGCGGGTGCCGACGGCGTGGCTCTGGAAGCGGTGCGCTCTCTGGCGCTGGCCCAGCATGCCGACGACCAGGTGGAAACCTTGCTGCTGGCCCTGTCGCGCGGCGCCGGCGTAGCAGGCCTGGCGGCCATGCCCGAGCACTGGCAGCGTGCGGGGCTGGAATGGTTCAGGCCTTTGTTGCGCGTGCCGGGTCGGGCACTCAGGGACTGGCTTGGTCAGCATGGCCTGGACTGGGTGGAGGACCCTACCAACACGGACCAGGGCTATACGCGCAACCGCATCCGCGCGCAGTTGCTGCCGGTTCTGGAGCAGGTCTTTCCACAATTTCGCACTACTTTTGCGCGCAGCAGCGCGCATTGTGCCCAGGCGGCGGAACTGCTGGACGGGCTGGCGCTGTCTGACCTGCAAGCCGTTGGCATGCCGCCGCGCATCAAGGATCTGCAGGCGCTGACCCAGGTGCGCCTGAGCAATGTTCTGCGCCATTGGCTGCGCAGCGCGCATGGCACCACTCCCAGCGCGGCGCAGCTGGAGCAGCTCGTGGCGCAGATCGGCGTTTGCACTACGCGAGGGCACCGTATCCATATCAAGGTGGGGCGCGGGTTTGTGCAGCGTCGGGGGGCAATCCTCGATTGGTACAATTCCTAGGTTTTGGTCTTTCTATTTGCACGAAAACCGCCGGCGCGCCAAAACCTTTGTGACCTGCGCCGTGACTGCTGTTTCGTCACCCTTTAGTATCCAATGGCACTGATCGTTCATAAATACGGCGGCACCTCGATGGGCTCGACAGAGCGCATCCGCAACGTTGCCAAGCGCGTGGCCAAGTGGGCTCGGGCAGGTCACCAGTTGGTGGTCGTGCCCAGCGCCATGAGTGGCGAAACCAACCGTTTGCTGGGTCTGGCCAGCGAACTGGCTCCCAGTCACGCCAAGACCTCGTACTACCGTGAGCTCGACATGCTGGCTTCCACCGGCGAGCAGGCATCGTCCGCGTTGCTGGCCATCGCGCTGCAGGCTGAAGGCATGGAGTCCGTCAGCTATGCGGGTTGGCAGGTGCCCGTGCGCACCGACAGCAGCTACACCAAGGCGCGTATCGAGTCCATCGACGACAAGCGCGTGCGCGCCGATCTCGATGCGGGTCGGGTGGTGATCGTGACGGGTTTCCAGGGCATCGACCCCGAAGGCAATATCACCACGCTGGGGCGTGGCGGCTCCGATACCTCGGCCGTGGCCGTGGCGGCAGCGCTCAAGGCTGCCGAATGCCTGATCTATACCGATGTGGATGGTGTCTACACCACCGACCCGCGTGTGGTGCCGGCCGCCAAGCGCCTGAACACCGTGAGCTTCGAAGAGATGCTGGAGATGGCGAGCCTGGGCTCCAAGGTGCTGCAGATCCGCTCGGTGGAATTCGCTGGCAAGTACAAGGTGCCCATGCGCGTGCTCTCCAGCTTCACGCCCTGGGACATCGATCTGGAAGAAGAAGCCAAGTCCGGCACGCTGATTACTTTTGAGGAAGACGAAAAAATGGAAAAGGCCGTCGTATCCGGCATCGCTTTCAACCGAGGCGAAGCCAAGATCTCTGTGCTCGGCGTGCCCGACACCCCCGGTATCGCTGCCGGCATCCTGGGTCCCGTGGCCGATGCCAACATCGAAGTCGATGTGATCATCCAGAACATCTCCAAGGACGGCAAGACCGACTTCAGCTTCACCGTGAGCCAGGGCGACTACCAGCGCGCGGTCGAGCTGCTGCGCGAAAAGGTCGCTCCTTCCCTGGGTGCCTCTGAAGTGGTGGGTAATCCCAATATCGCCAAGGTCAGCATCGTCGGCATCGGCATGCGCAGCCATGTGGGCGTGGCCTCCACCATGTTCCGTGCTCTGAGCAAGGAAGGCGTGAACATCCAGATGATCTCCACTTCCGAAATCAAGACCTCGGTGGTCATCGACGAGAAGTACCTGGAGTTGGCTGTGCGCTCCCTGCACACGGCCTTCGGTTTGGACAAGAGCGAATAATTTTCGCGACTTTTCCAAAACGAGCAAAAAAGCTGTTTACAATAGCGTCATTCCGGAAACGTGACCGAGTGGCCGAAGGTGCTCCCCTGCTAAGGGAGTATGGGGTGTAGAGCCTCATCGAGGGTTCGAATCCCTCCGTTTCCGCCAAATCAAAGAAAAAGCTTCTTGGCTTTTTCTTTTTGTTTGAATCCTTTGGGTTCAAACAAAAAGTTGAAAAACTTTGATGAGCGCAGAAAAAACTGTGCTACAATAGAAGGCTTCGCTGATCGCAGCAAGCAACAAGATTCAAGACTGGTGTTGGCCGGGTTTGGGTCGGGATCCTTAAAAAAATACAGCCGATAAGCGTGGGCGTTTGGTGGCGAGCAGCCAGTTCTTCGGAACACAACTCTTCGGAGTTAACTAAACGCTCATAAAAACAGTAATGAGGAAGAATTTATTCTTCTTGATTCCGTCAAGTGAGTGAGCAGTCGAAAGACTTTAAATTCAAGATCGAACTATAGAGTTTGATCCTGGCTCAGATTGAACGCTGGCGGCATGCTTTACACATGCAAGTCGAAC
>JAFAIY010000567.1 GCA_019236485.1 Comamonas sp.
CTGCGGCTCGGCCAGGTCATCACCAATCTGCTCAGCAATGCGGTCAAGTTCACCGAGCACGGACAGGTCGTCATCCACGTAAGCCGTGCCGGCCATGAAGGCCACCGCGTGCAACTGCGGTTCCAGGTCAGCGATACGGGCATCGGCATGACGCAGGAGCAGGCCGCCCATGTGTTCGGCGCATTCAGCCAGGCCGATGGATCGACGACACGCAAGTACGGCGGCACGGGGCTGGGGCTGGCCATTTGCCAGCGCATCGTGGACCTGATGGGAGGAGCGATCCAGGTCGACTCTACGCCGGGCCATGGGAGCAGGTTCAGCTTTACCGCCTGGTTCACCTGGGATGAAGACACACTGCAGCCGCGCCGGACCCTGCCGGAGGCGCTACAGGGAATGCACGCCCTGGTGGTCGATGACAGCGCCGCAGTGCGCGAGCTGCTGTCGCAAACGCTGCAGAGCATGGGCCTTCAGCCCCATGCGGTTGCCTCGGCAGAACAAGCCCGGCACGCGCTGTCCGCGGCGCAGCAGCCCGCTTTCGGCGTAGCGTTCCTGGATACCGGGATGCCTGCCATGGATGAGCTTGAGACGGTGCAGATGCTGGCGCGCGCTGCCCCCAGGCTGCCGGTCGTGTTGCTTCATCCCTTCGGCAAGGACGAGCACGAAACCCCGCTGGGACGATCTGAAAACATCAAGGCCCTGCTGCACAAACCCGTGAGCGCGTCGTCCCTGGCCGACGTTCTGATCCAGCTCTTCGCGGCGCGCACCACGGCAGGCTCAGGAGCTGCCCTGCAGCAGCCCTTGCAGGGCACGAGGCTGCTGCTGGCCGAGGACAACGACATCAACCAGCAGATCGCCCGCGAATTGCTGGAGGGTGCGGGAGCCGAGGTGCAGCTCGCCGGCAACGGACGCCAAGTCCTTGAAATGCTCCGCAGCGCAGACCCTGAGCACTATGACGCCGTGTTGATGGACCTGCAGATGCCGGAGATGGACGGCCTCGAAGCCACGCGGCGCCTTCGTGCCGATGCGCGATTCGACAAGCTGCCCATCATTGCCATGACCGCCCATGCCTTGCCCGAGGAGCAGCGCCGGTGCATCACTGCCGGCATGGTGGACCACATCGCCAAGCCGCTGGAGCCGGCCGTCGTGCTGCAGACGATCGCACGCTGGATTGGTCGGCCAGCCACGCCCCGAAGCCCCGGCCAGACCGCCTCGCCCCCGGCCAGCCCTGGTGCGGCCGCGGACGCCGCCCGCCGGCTCGCAGCACTCCTCGCTCAAGCGGATGGGGAGGCGGTGGATCACCTCTTCGATCACCTGGAGGCGCTGAAGACGCTGTTTGCGGCAGAAGACGACTTCGCGGCTTTTGAAGCGGAGGTGAGCAACTACAACTTCGATGCCGCATTGGAGCGTCTGGGGCGCAGGGCCCAGATTCTGGGCATCGCCCTTCAGGAGCAGCCTTCATGAGCAGCGTCCACGATGCCTCTTTACTGCCAACGATCCTGATCGTCGACGACACGCCGCAGAACATCGCGTTCATGGCCGGATTGCTCAAGGAACGCTACCGCACGCGGATTGCCACCAATGGCGAGCGCGCATTGCAGGCTGCCGCCATGCTTCCCCCGCCCGACCTGATCCTGCTCGACATCATGATGCCCGACATGGACGGCTTCGAGGTCTGCCGCCGGTTGAAGGCCACCCCCGCCCTGCAGCAGATTCCCGTCATCTTCCTGACGGCCAAGACGGATGCCGAGGCCGAGCAGAAGGGCCTGGACTGCGGCGCGGTCGACTACATCACCAAGCCCATCTCGCCGCCCATCGCTCTGGCCCGGGTGCGCAACCACCTGGCGCTCAAGGCCGCCGCCGACCAGCTCCGGGACCAGAACCTGCGCCTCGAGGCCGAGGTCGCCCAGCGCACGCGCCAGATTCAGCAGACCCAGGACGTGACCATCATGGCCATGGCCTCGCTCGCCGAAGCCCGCGACAACGAGACCGGCAACCATATCCGCCGCACTCAGCACTATGTGAGGCTGTTGGCGCAGGCGCTGCAGACGCACCCGCGGTTCTCGGGCTTCCTGAGCGATGAAGTCACCGATCTGTTGTTCAAATCCGCCCCGCTGCACGACATAGGCAAGGTCGGCATACCCGACGCCATCCTGCTCAAACCCGGCAAGCTCACACCCGAAGAGTTCGAGATCATGAAGACCCACACCACGCTGGGCAGGGACGCCATCACCCGGGCCGAGCAGCTCATGGACGAACCCAGCACCTTTTTGCATCTCGCCTGCGAGATCGCATATTCCCACCAGGAGAAGTGGGACGGCTCAGGCTATCCGCAAGGCTTGGCGGGCGAGGCCATCCCTGTCTCGGCACGCCTGATGGCACTGGCCGATGTGTACGATGCCCTGATTTCCCGCCGGGTCTACAAGCCGCCCTTTCCCCACGAAGAGGCCGTGCACATCGTCCGACAAGGCAGCGGCTCGCACTTCGACCCCGACATCGTGGCGGCCTTTCTCACGATCCAGAAGTCGTTCCGCCAGGTAGCGCAGCAGTTCACCGACGATCACGGCGCAGATCGACATCTTTGCTGAGCTTTCGGCGCCCGGCTTCATCGCTCCACCGAGCATTGCCAGGGCCTTGTTTTTACATCTTGCAACATTAGCCAGGCATGCCCGCTTGTGCGCGACAGCGGTCTGCAGGAATATGGCAGGCCCGCTCG
>JAFAIY010000599.1 GCA_019236485.1 Comamonas sp.
TGCCGCAAGCGGCCAGAGCTGCAGCAGCGATCACGGTAGCCAGAATCAGAGAGTTCTTCATAACAGTTCCTAGTTGGTAGGTTCAGCAGACAGTATTTGGATTGCCATTACGGTCAGCCTTTTGCAGCTATTGATCGCTTTGGCAGATCAGGTCAAACAGTGAATTCGACTCGGGTTGCATTATAGGTAGTTTTGCTCATTGCTGACTAACACTGACAGCATCTAAACAATTCCGCACAAATCAACACGTTTCCAACTCACCGGGCAAGCCCTGCTTGCCGTGGATCACACTTTGGACCATAAATTATTTTCTGTCAATTTACTGACGCAGCTTTGCCAAATTTTTACAAAGTCAGCAGCAGAGCGATCAGATTCCCGCAAGGCAAGCCACAGGAAAACCATAAGTTAACATGAGCTCGGTTACAAGTCCATCAGACCGGTTCGCCGGAGCGCACCCAGCCCGCATCAAACCATGAGGACAGCAGCTCCAGCGCGTCATCGCTGGCACCCGCCAGGTCCTTGCGCGAGAGGGCTTTGGTATCGGCCAGCTTGCGCATCAGGGTCGCATCGCGCCCGCCCGCCAGATAGCTTTCGCCGTTGATGAAAATGTGTTTGGCGTCATACATCATGCGCGTGCGGCGGTCCAGCACCACGCTCTCGAACATGCCGTTCTCATCGCCATGCTCGAACCAGACATTGGGCTTGGGCTCGGTCAGGTACTCACCCAGCGCACGCTCCAGCGCCAGCGGCTGAGCCATGGCTTTTTGCAGGGCTTCGCGCGCGAAGTCATACATGCCCGCCGGGATTTCAGCGGGGTTGCTCACGGCCTGCTGCTTGGGGTCGCGGTAGATGACCGGATTCTCGGGCTCGTCGGGCTCGTCGGACATGCGCAGCAGCAGCTCGCGTCCCAGTTCGTCACGCGCGGGCGAGCGAAAGCCTATGGAATAGGTCATGCATTCGCCCTCGGCAATGCCGTCATGCGCCCACTTGGGCGGCAGATACAGCATGTCGCCGGGTTCGAGCACGAACTCCTCTTCGGGTTCGAAGTTCGACAAGATCTTCAGCGGCTTGTCCGGCTGCAGCGACAAGTCCTTCTGCCGCCCTATGCGCCAGCGGCGCCTGCCGTGGGCCTGTAGCAGAAACACGTCATAGCTGTCGAAATGCGGCCCCACCCCGCCCTGATCGGTGGCAAAGCTGATCATCAGATCGTCGAGGCGCGCCTCGGGCACAAAGCGGAACTGCTGCAGCAGTTGGTGCACCTGGCTGTCATGCATGTCCACGCCCTGGACCAGCACGGTCCAGCCGGGCTTGGTCAGCGCCGGCAGGCTGCGGCGCGACAGCGGGCCGTGACTGAGCTTCCAGTTGTCGCCGTCCAGCTGCTGGATCAGGCGCGACTCCACGCCCTCTTCCCCGGCCATGGCCAGCAGACGCGCGCGCGGAATGGGAGCTTTGAAGCCCGGAATGGCCTGACGCACCAGCAAAGGCTTTTTGTGCCAGTGGCGGTGCATGAATTGAGAGGCGGTGAGCCCGCCCAGCAAGGCGAGCGGCGTATTGATATCCATGAAGCAGTCCTGCTGTCTAAGCAACGGACTGCATTGTGCTATAGCGCCAATAACGCGTGCTGGCGCAGATCAAAGCCTCAGAGCTGCAGGGCCCGGTATTCGCTGGGCGAGCACCCCGTATAAGCCTTGAAGGCCCGGCTGAAGTGTGCGCTGTTGCCGAAGCCGCAGCCCATGGCGATTTCCGTGATGGTGCGGTGGGCCAGTGCCGGCGCATGCAGCTCGCGCATGCACAGCTCGAGCCGGCTTTGCTGGATGAAAGCGCCCAGCGAGAGCTCGCGGCCCGCAAAAGCATTATGCAGATGGCGCTTGCTGCAGTTGAGCGCATCGGCCACCTGGTCGACCGACAGACCGGGATCACGCACATGGCCGGCCACATAGGCACAGATGCGGTCATACAGAGCCTGCTTCTGCGTGACGGCCGTCACCTGGCCGCTCATGGCCTGCAGGGACAGATAGACCATATCCACCAGCAGCTCGCCGGCCCGGCGTGCGAGCGGCGCCGTCATATGGTCGAGTTCCTGATAGGTGCTGCGCATGGTCTGCAGCGCGATGCGCGCAATGCCGGCGCTGCCGCCCACGTTGCGCCCCATCAGCCCGTCCAGGCGCAGGCCGCGCTCTGCAATGCTCTGCTTGGGCACCATCATGATCAGATGCTCGGTATGGTAGGGATTCGCCACCTCATAGGGCTGGGAGGTGTCGTAGATCACCCAGTTGCCGTTGCTCACGCTGGCCTGCTGGCCGTTCTGCAGCACCTGCGCCTGGCCTTCCCAGGGCGCGACGATCTTGAGATAGGCGGCCTCGCTCTCGCGCAGGCGGTGGGAGTCGCGCACCACACGGTGGCGGCCGGCCTCAAGCTTGGTGAGCATGACATCGCCGGCGTAGGCCACACAGATATTCCCGTCAAAGCGGGTATCGCCATACAAATCCGTATCCAGCCCCGAGAACAGCTTCGCCATCCAGTCATGCCAGGCTGGTGCGGTCTCTTTCTCCGGCAGGCCATCGGTGCTCAGTACCACGGGCGCGGTCATGTGCCTTGACTCCTTATCGTGCGCATCTCTGTCTGTGTCGACAGTCCATCCCGCGATTATCGGTAAGTACCTGCTTTCCCGCAGGGCGTACAAACCAGCCCCCGCACATGGGTTCTTAATACTAAGGAAAACCCGTAGCCCGATGCACGATTCATCAAGCGCTTTGTGCACGCTGCGCACAGCGGTCGCGGCCCGCTTTCCCTAGGATCGCTATCACCCCTAGAAGGGTGCCTACACAAGACACCGGAGGATGACAAGCCCGAACATCAAAGATGTTGCGTGCGTTCTTTCTCCAACTTTAAGATCGCGGCGCCGAACCGGCATTCCGGCGATCAAAGCTTGTACCTCGTGGCAGTGCACCTCCCTCTGAAGCAAAGGAGTCACCATGATTGAACAATCCATGCTGATCGGCGGACAGTCCGTCCAGGCCAGCAACGGCGCCATCTTCGAGCGCCGCAACCCGCTCGACGGCTCGGTGGCCACACGCGCCCCCGCAGCGACCACCGAGGATGCCGTGCGCGCCGTGGAGGCCGCCCACCAGGCTTTCCCGGCCTGGGCCGCGCTGGGCCCGACCGAGCGCCGCCAGATGCTGATGAAGGCCTCGCAGGCCCTGGAAGCCAAGGCCGAAGCCTTTGCCGCGGCCATGGCCGCGGAAACCGGCGCCTCGGGCATCTGGGCCGGCTTCAACGTGCATCTGGCCGCCAATATGTTTCTGGAGGCCGCCTCGCTGACCACCCAGATCAACGGCCAGCTGATTCCTTCCGACATCCCGGGCAGCGTCGCCATGGCCGTGCGCCAGCCGGCCGGCGTGGTGCTGGGCATCGCACCCTGGAACGCGCCCATCATCCTGGCCGTGCGCGCCATCGCCACGCCCCTGGCCTGCGGCAATACCGTGATCCTCAAGGGATCGGAACTCTGCCCCGCCACCCACGGCCTGATCATCGAAGCGCTGCAGGAAGGCGGCCTGCCCCCTGGCGTGGTGAACTTCGTGACCAATGCGCCCGAAGATGCGGGCAAGGTGGTTGAAGCCATGGTGGCCCACCCGGCCGTGCGCCGCGTGAACTTCACGGGCTCCACGCGCGTGGGCCGCATCATCGGCCAGACCTGCGCCAAGCACCTCAAGCCCGCCATCCTGGAGCTGGGCGGCAAGGCCCCGTTCCTGGTGCTGGACGATGCCGACATCGATGCCGCCGTGGCCGGCTGCACTTTCGGCGCCTTCGCCAACTCGGGCCAGATCTGCATGTCCACCGAGCGCATCATCGTCGACGAAGCCGTGGCCGAGGAGTTCCTGGCCAAGCTCGTGGCGCGCGCCACTTCCCTGCCTCTGGGCGACCCGCGCCAGGGCCCGGTGGTGCTGGGCTCGGTGGTGGACATGCATACCGTCAACCGCGTCAACGAACTCATAGACGACGCCGTGGCCAAGGGCGCCAAGCTGCTGTGCGGCGGCAAGGCCAGCAACACGCTGATGCCCGCCACGCTGATCGACGGCGTGACGCCCGAGATGCGCATCTTCCGCGAGGAAACCTTTGCGCCCGTGAAGGCCATAGTGCGCGTGCGCGGCGAAGAGCAGGCGATTGCCATGGCCAACGACAACGAGTTCGGCCTGTCCTCCGCGGTCTACACCAGGGACAGCGCGCGCGGCTGGCGTGTGGCCGCGCGCATAGAAGCCGGCATCTGCCATGTCAACGGCCCCACGGTGCATGACGAAGCGCAGATGCCGTTTGGCGGCGTGAAGAACTCGGGCTACGGCCACTTCGGTGGCCAGGCCGGCATCGACGCCTTCACCGACACCCGCTGGATCACCGTGCAGACCACCCCGCGCCACTACCCCTTCTGATCCACCAGGGTCGGAAAAACTAAAAACATATAACCGGAGAACCAAGTTGAAACATGCAACCAAGCTGACCATGGCAGCCCTGCTGTCAGGCCTGGCGTTCACAGCTGGCACCGCTTCTGCAGCGGATGCGCAAAGCATGGGACCGGGCCAGCGCTTTTACGAAAAGACCTGCGCCAAATGCCATGAAGCGGGCATAGGCCCCGTCATCAAGGGCCGCGGCTTTCCGCCCGCGACCTATATGATCATCGCGCGCAACGGCATGAACGCCATGCCGGCCTTCCGCGTGACCGATATCGACGACGCCACGCTGCAGGATCTGGCCGAGTACCTGTCCAAGACCAAGGCTCCCGAGCCTGCCAAGAAGTGAGCGGGAGCCGTCTGATGCAAACCGATCGCCGCACTCTTCTCAAGGGCCTGGCCGCAGCCGGCCTGGCCGTCTCCGGCATGGGCTGGGCGCAAGCCGCCAGCACCGCGGCCAAGGCCGCCACTTCTGCCGAGGTGCTGGCCGTGACCTCGGCACTGCAGGGCTCGGCTCTGGACTCCGCATTTCTGGCCGGCGTCCAGGGCATGGCGCGCCATGCCGCGCACACGGGCCTGCAAGGCCTGGACAGCGCCGCCTTCAACCAGCTGAGCCAGCTGCTGGCCGACGGCCAGGACACGCTGCTCGTGGGTCTGCTCGATGACGCATCCGCCACCCTGGTGCTGGACCTGGTGCGCTCCGCAGGCGGACGGGTGCTGGCCGTGGAGAACCACCGCGTGGACGGCTCGGCCGCCGACTGGGCCAGGGATCTGGGCCGCTCGCTGGCCGCAGGTCAATCGATGAACACCACCGCGGTGGCCGCAGGCAGCGAAGCCCGCGTGTCCTTCCGCTGCGTGATCTAAGAAGCAAGGAAAGCACAGCATGACAAGCAAATACATGGCTCTGCCCAAGGGCATGAGCGAGAGCGGCTTTGACGCTGCCATCGAAAAGTTCAAGCAGGCCCTGGGCGCCGAGAACGTGATGATCAAGGACGAGCAGGTGCGTCCCTACACCAAGGTGATGATGGCCGTTCCCACCGAGGAGCACACGCCATCGGCCGTGATCACGGCCACCACCGTGGAGCAGGTGCAGGCCGTGGTCAAGATCTGCAACGAGCACAAGGTGCCCGTGTGGACCATCTCCACCGGCCGCAACTTCGGCTACGGCTCGGCCGCTCCGGGCCGCCGCGGCCAGGTGGTGCTGGACCTGCGCAAGATGAACAAGATCATCCACGTGGATCCCGAGCTGTGCACGGCCCTGGTCGAGCCCGGCGTGACCTACCAGATGCTCTACGACTACCTCGAAGAGAACAAGATTCCGCTGATGCTGTCGTTCTCGGCACCCTCGGCGATTGCCGGCCCTCTGGGCAACACCATGGACCGCGGCGTGGGCTACACCCCTTACGGCGAGCACTTCATGATGCAGTGCGGCATGGAAGTGGTGATGGCCAACGGCGACGTGCTGCGCACCGGCATGGGCGGCGTCAAGGGCGACAAGGCCTGGCAGGTGTTCAAGTGGGGCTATGGCCCGACGCTGGACGGCATGTTCACCCAGGCCAACTACGGCATCTGCACCAAGATGGGTTTCTGGCTGATGCCCAAGCCTCCGGTGTTCAAGCCGCTGGAAATCCAGTTCGATGAGGACAGCGATATCAGCGAAATCGTCGAGTTCATCCGCCCGCTGCGCATCTCCCAGGTCATCCCCAACTCGGTGGTCATCGCCGGCGTGCTGTGGGAGGCCTCGACCTGCAACACCCGCCGCTCCGACTACACCACCGAGCCCGGCCACACGCCCGACGCCATCCTCAAGCAGATCCAGAAGGACAAGCATCTGGGCGCCTGGAACGTGTACGCGGCGCTGTACGGCACCAAGGAGCAGGTCGACGTCAACTTCAAGATCGTGCAGGACGCGCTCAAGAAGCTGGGCAAGGGCCGGCTGATCACCGAAGAGATGGCCGGCGACACCCAGCCCTTCAAGTACCGCGCCCAGCTCATGTCGGGCGTGCCCAATCTGCAGGAGTTCGGCCTCTACAACTGGCGTGGGGGCGGCGGCTCGATGTGGTTCGCCCCGGTCACCCAGGCGCGCGGCAGCGAGTGCGACAAGCAGAAGTCGCTGGCCAAGAAGATCCTCAACAAGCATGGCCTCGACTATGTGGGCGAGTTCATCGTCGGCTGGCGCGATATGCACCACGTGATCGATGTGCTCTACGACCGCAGCAGCGAAGAGGAAACCAAGCGCGCCAACGCCTGCTTTGCCGAGCTGCTCGACGAGTTCGAAAAGGAAGGCTATGCCGTGTACCGCGTGAACACGGCCTTCCAGGAGCGCGTGGCCCAGAGCTACGGCAAGGTCAAGCGTGACGTGGAGCGCAAGATCAAGCGCGCCCTGGACCCCAACGGCATTCTGGCCCCGGGCAAGAGCGGCATCGACATCTAAGCCGCCAGCCCAAAGAAAAGCCGCCCGTTTGAAAACGCCGGGTGGCTTTTTTTATCTTTGGACGGCCGGATCAGGCAAAGCTGTCGTCGTCGAAATAATCGCCGCCGCCGTCGAAGCCGTCACTGCCCGCATCGAGCACATGATCGACCCCGGCGTCGCGGGCCAGCTGGTTGGTGTTGCCGCTGTCGCCATAGAAGTTCTGGGTAATGTTTTCCTGCACCTCGGGCTGGTGGCCGCCGCCACCGAACAAGCTGTTGCCGCCGCCATGGTGGTTGCCCATCAGGTTTTCCAGTCCGTTGAAGAGAAACATGCCGCCGGCGACGCCTGCCGCGGCCGCTGCGGCATTGCCCAGAAAGCTGCTGCCGGCCGCAGCAGGCTGCGCATAGGCCTGCGGTGCCGCGGCACGGGGCGCAGCGCCGGCACCGAACCAGCGCTCGCGCCAGTTGGGCGCCTGCTGCGGCGCGGCGGGTGCATAGCCGCCGTCATCGACGGGACGCTCCGGCGCGCGGCCGAACTGCGTGCCCAGCCCGCCCGACAGAAAACTGCCGGCGCCGGCCTGCCCCTGGCCTTGCTGGACCTGCTGCTGCAGCTGGCTGATCTGCTGCTGCGCCTGCTGCAAGGCCTGCTCCAGCAGCAGCGTGCGCTGGGCCAGCCAGTACGCGGCATCGGGCACCGCAGCCAGTCCCTGACGGACCACGGCCTCGGCCTGGCCATCCTTGGCCTGCCCCTGGGTCTGACCCAGGCGCTGAAACAGCTCTTGCAGCAATTGTTGCTCTTGAGGGGTCATGATGCTTTCCTTTTATGCAGTCATCTGGCACCAGATATGCGGCCAGTATGCGTGCCTGCAAGACCGCGAATGTGAAGCCCATGCAAGCACTATTTGCGATGTGTAACAAAACTGCTGCCGAGCACCGCCGGGCCGCCCATGGGACAATGCCTGCCATTGCGCCACAGCCGTGGCTGCGTTCCATTGTTCGTACGGCCCGAGCCGTACCCACCAACTGCATATACACCATGGAAGTTACCCAACAATGCGTGGTCGCTCTGACCTGGACACTGAAAGACACTCTGGGCGAGGAGCTGGACGTGCTGGACGAGCCCGTGGAGTTTCTCGTCGGCGGCGATGACCTGCTCAAGCGCATCGAGGAAGCCCTGCAAGGCCATGTGGTCGGCGACAAGCTGGACCTGCATCTGGAGCCCGAAGAGGCTTTCGGCGACTACGACGAAAACCTGATCTTTCTGGAAAAGCGCGAACTCTTCCCCGAGGAGATCGAGGAAGGCATGACCTTCGAGGGCAGCGCCCTGCCCAAGGGCTGCAGCCCCGTGCC
>JAFAIY010000539.1 GCA_019236485.1 Comamonas sp.
TGGACCACGTCGAACAGAAACTCGTTGTCGTTGATGCGCAGGTATTTCCAGGGGCCGCTGCGCACCGCACGCTGGGACTGGGATTTGTAGCGCCAGAACAGGGTGCGCTCTTCGGGCTCGGCCTGGCCCAGCAGCAAGGGCAGCAGGTTCCGGCCGTCGCTGAAGTAGTCGGGATGCGGGTCGGCGCCTGCCGCCGCGAGCAGCGTGGGCAGCCAGTCGAAGCTGGCCGTGACCTGTTCCTGCACCTGGGGCCGGATTTGTGCCGGCCAGCGCAGCAGCGTGGGCACGCGTATGCCTCCTTCCAGCAGCTCGGTCTTCTGGCCGCTGAAGGGCCAGGTCTTGGAAAAACGCTCACCGCCGTTGTCGCTGGTGAAGATGACTATGGTGTTCTCGGCCTGGCCCGTGGCTTCCAGCGCATCCAGCACCTGGCCCACGGCGCGGTCCAGGGCTTCGACGATTTCGCCGTATTTCTTCAGGCTGCCGCCGTCGTAGTGGAACAGGCTTTTGATATTGCGCGAGACCTCTTCATCGTCCGGCCCTTCCCAGGGCCAGTGCGGCGCCGTGAAGTGCAGCGAGAGAAAAAACGGCTTGTCCTTGTGCTGGCGCTCGTGCACATAGCGCGTGGCCTCGTCGCCCAGGATATAGGTGTAGTAGCCCGTGCGCTCCACGGGCTCGCTGCCTTGCCAGAGGTCGCGGTCGAACTCTTCGCCCACGCCGGGCTTGTGCGTGAAGTAGTCGATGGCACCGTGGTGGTTGCCGAAGAAATAGTCGTAGCCGCTGCGCTGCGGCCCGTAGGCCGGCGGCTGACCCAGATGCCATTTGCCGATCAGGGCCGTGTCATAGCCGGCGCTCTTGAGCAGCGAGGGCAGGGTAGGATGATCGGGCGGCAGGCCCAGCTGCGCTCCGTAGCGGGCCAGCGGCTCCTCCAGGCCCGCGCGCAGCCGGTATTGGTAGCGGCCCGTGATCAGCGCGATGCGTGTGGCCGAGCAGACGGCCGAGTTGGCATAGGCCTGATTGAAGCGCACGCCCTGGGCGGCGAGGCGGTCCAGATGCGGGGTCTTGAAATCCGTGGCGCCATAGACGCCTAGGTCGGCCCAGCCCAGATCGTCGGCCAGGATGAAAACGATATTCGGTGCGGTCATGCGTCGCTCGCCTTGCTTATTCGATGGTAAAGCCGGAGTTGGCGATCACGGGACGCCACTTGGCGACTTCGGCCACGCGCAATTGTTCCAGCGCCTGCGGCGTGCGCGGGTCGGGCTGCAGGGACAGCTCCGCCCATTTGGGCTGCAGCTTGGGGTCCAGCAGAGCATGGTTGACGGCGCGGTTGACGGTGGCAATGGCTTCGGCCGATGTGCCTTTGCGCGCCCACAGGCTGTACCAGCCGCTGCCCGTGGCCTTGGAGTAGCCGGCTTCGGCAAAGGTCGGTATGTCGGGCAGCTCCCGGCTGCGCTGGCTGCCGAAGGTGCCCAGAATGCGCAGCTTGCCTTCCTTGTGCAGCGGAGCGAGCTCGCTGGTGGTCTGGATGGCGGAGGCCAGCTGGCCGCTGATCAGATCCGTCATCATGGCCGGGCCGCCCTTGTAGGGCACATGCACGATGTTGACGCCCGCCGCTTCGCCCAGCAGCAGTCCGAAGAAATGCGGCAGGCTGCCCACGGCGGGGCTGCCGAAGTTGGCCTTGTCGGGGTTGGCCTTGAGCCAGGCCACATATTCCTGAATATTGCGCGCCGGGTGCCTGGCGGGCACGGCCAGACCGAACTGGAAATGCGCGAGCAGACCTACCGGAGAAAAGTCGCGTGCAGGATCGTAGCCGGGCTTTTTGTAGACGATCTGCGAGAGCACCGGGGTGATCAGCGGCGCGATCAGATAGGTGCCGCCGTCGCTGGGGGCGTTGAGCAGCGTCTGTGCGGCAATCTGGCCGTTGGCGCCGGGCTTGTTGTCCACCACCACATAGTGGCTCTTGCCCAGTTGCGAGGCGATGCTTTCGGCCAGCACGCGTGCCAGCAGATCGATGCCGCCGCCCGCGCCAAAGCCCACCAGAATGCGGCTGGCCTGAGGAACGGCAGAGGTCTCGGCGGCCTTGGCCAGAGAGTTCAAGGAGAAGCCAGCGGCGCTGGCGGCAAGCAGCGATTGCTGCAGAAAGAAGCGGCGGGAATGCATGGCTGGAGATCACAAAAGTGCGGCGCGTTGGCCAGTCCAGGCATTCTCAAAAAATCTCTATAAAAAGAAAAATAATAAAAAATGGTTTTTAAATAGCCTAAACATCTTATTCCAAATCATGATTTGCTGATGCCAAAACGCTGTACCAGCGTCCACGCCGTGATGGCCGTGCAAGCCGACCAGAACCAGATGCCGAAGGCCAGGGGCATGGTGGAGTCCGCATCCAGACTCAGGCCCAGCCAGTGCCCCATGGCAAAAGCCATGAGCATCATCACCAGGCCGTTGATGGCCGAGGCCGTGCCCGCTGCCTGGGGGAAGGGCGCGATGGCATTGCTTTGCCCGCAGGGCATGTGAATGCCGTGGGCGATCTGGTAGAGACTAAAAGGCAGGGCATAGGCCCAGATGCTGCGCAGATCGGCCAGGGCAGCCAGGCCCATGATGGAGCCCGCCGTCAGCGACAGCACCCCTGCCATGGCCACGGCGCGCTGCACGCTCATGCTGCGCAGCAGGCGGCGGCAGGCAAAGGTGCCGGCGATATAGCACAGCGCGTT
This sequence comes from Comamonas sp., assembly GCA_019236485.1. Lineage (GTDB taxonomy): Bacteria > Pseudomonadota > Gammaproteobacteria > Burkholderiales > Burkholderiaceae_C > Comamonas. Next base: position 2,709 of record JAFAIY010000539.1, read on the forward strand.
GCCGCCCATCATCAGCCCGTACTGCGTACGCTCCATATGCAGCACGTTGATATAGGTGAATGAAGAGGCCGCCAGATTGGTGAACAGGCCCGCATAGCTGAAGCAGGTCAGCAGGTTGTAGGCCTGGAACATGGGGTTGCGCACAATGTGCGACCAGGTGTGCAGCAGATTGCCCGGTTGCAGCGCCTGCGGGTTGCGCTGGGGAATCGACTCCTTGAAGCGCAGCACCACCAGCAGCCAGGCCAGGCTGCCCATGAAGGCCTGGGCCAGCATGGTGGAGCGCCAGCCCAGCCAGCCCACGAGCAAGCTGCCGCTGATGGGGGCCAGAAAGGCCAGCACGCCCAGCCCCGACAGCGCCTTGGACATGACTTGCGCGCCCATATGCGGCGCATACAGATCGCGCACCACGGCGCGCGCGCACATCACACCGGCTCCCAGGGCTGCGCCTTGCAGGCTGCGCCAGGCAATCAAGGCCTCCATGCTCTGGGCGCTGGCGCAGCCCAGCGCGGCGATCACATAGCCGCTGATGCCAATCAGCAAAACCGGGCGGCGCCCCAGCCGGTCCGACAGCGGGCCCCAGAGAATCTGCGAGCAGCCAAAGGCCAGCAAAAAGCCGGTCAGTGTCAGCTGGGCCTGCGAGACATGGGCGCCAAAACCTTGCTGTAGCTGGGGCAGGGCGGGCTGATAGAGATCGGTTGCCAGCGGCTGCAGGCCCAGCAGCAGCCCCAGTGTGAGGATGATGAGGACTGCGGATTCAGGAGCGCCTTGCGCTTGATCACCAAGGGATTGGGCGGGATTTTGCTTGGATTTCAGGGCAGGCGGTGCAGACATAGTCAGCCAGCCTAGCAGAACCGGCTTATTAATCCGTGTGCTGACGAGACAGTATGTGGCGATGCCGCTCAGCGTGGATTCAGGCCGAACAGCTCATGCAGGGCTTGGCGATATTGCGCCAGGGCCTTGGATTGGGTGTTGTGGTGGCTGGCGCCTTCGACCAGGATCAGGCGTTTGGGCTCGCGCGCCGCATCGAACAGTTGCTGGCCCAGCCGGGCGGGAATCAGCGGGTCGGCCGTGCCATGCACGACCAGCAGCGGCGATCCTATGGCCGCCACCTTGTCGACCGAATCGAAACGCTGCGTGATCAACCAGTTCACGGGCAGCCAGCCCCAGCGCATGGAGTCGAACACATCGGAAATATTGGTGAAGGTGGACTCGACCAGCACGCCTTGTTCATCGTTGACGGAGCTGGCCAGATCGATCGCAACCGCGCCGCCCAGGGAGTGGCCGAAGATATAGCGCGGCCTGCCTGCGGCCTGGCGGCCGAGCCAGTCCCAGGCGGCGCGGGCATCTTCGGCGGCCGAGGCCTGCGAGGGCAGGGCCGGGCTGCTCTTGCCAAAGCCGCGGTAGTCCACGGCCAGCACCGAAAAGCCCATGGCCTGCAGGCGCCGTATGCGTGGCGAGGAGCCCGTCACATTCCAGCGTGCCCCATGCAGAAACAGCAGCAGCGGAGCCTGGGCATTGCCGGATGGCATCCAGAGGGCATGCAGCCTGGCAGCGCTGCCATCGCGGCTGCGAAACGCTATCCATTGCTCCTGCATGCCGGCCGTGTTGGCTCCGGGCCAGCTGCGGTCGCTGGGCTGAAAGATCCAGACCCGCTGCCTGGCATCGAGCTCGCGCATACCCCAGATCGCGAGCGCCAGCAGCAAGGCAAGACCGAATGCCGCCGCGATGCGGCGGGGGCTCCAGAAGCGTGAGGTCTTGGGCATGGGAAGAAGAGCGAGGGAAGAGGGCCGCTGTCAAGTGCTGCGCAAGTATGGCTGTCTGACCCGACCCCAGTCATCTGGAGTGCATGAATTGGCGATATTCTTGCGGGTGTTTCAAACCGCAAATGCATAGCTGGGTGCGCAGAGTTTGCGAGCGTTTGAAGCCTGTTTGAAGGATTAGTTCACTATGTCGATCTGCCTGGGTCTTGCCGCCAACAAACTCCACCACCAAACCGAGGACGCTGCGCTGTTTGCTCTGCTGCGCGCTTGCGAGGCCGGAATTCGCGAGCTCAAGCTGGGCTTTCATACCGTGGGTCGCACCTATGACGCCATCACGGCGGCCAGCATGCTTCAGGGCTACAAAGGCCTGGTGCGCTATCCCTATGGCCGCGAAGGCGGACTCATGAGGCTGGTGGCCGAGGTCGTGGGCATGGAGGGCGATGGGCGCACGCTGGACGGCGCCATCTATCTGATGGACCCGGTAGATCCTTCGTCCATCTTTCCCGAGGCGCTGGCACTAAAGCGCCAGTGCGTGATCCACGGCAAGCCGTTTCTCTCCACTGTCGCTTCCACGCGCGACTGGATAGAGATGGAGCGCATACATGCAGGCCTGGCGCGCGACCGCCATGCGGACCGTTTTCACGACTATGAAAACCAGACGCTGGCGCTGATCGCGCACGATGCGATGAAGCCCACGATGCTGGAGTTTGCCGCGCGCAATTTCGATCTGCTCAGCCGCTACCGCCGCCGCGTGGGCACGGGCACCACGGGCCAGAAGCTCAACGAGCTGGCCTGGAGCAAGGGCTGGCCCGCCGACAAGCCCTGGGTGGACCGCTACAACAGCGGCCCGCTGGGCGGCGACGCGCAGATTGCCGACCTGGTGCTGGAAAAGCGTTGCCAGCGCGCCATCTTTTTCGAGGACCCGCATGTGGCGCGCCAGCACGAGGCCGATATCCAGCTGCTGGAGCGCGCCGTGACCACGGTCACCCACGATGCGGTCTGCAGCACCTCGCCCCAGGTCGCGCAGCGCTGGTGCGATGCGGCCGTCAAGCGCGCTGCTGCCTGAGCCAGCTTATTTGCCGGCGCCGCTGCGGTAGCGCCTGAGCTCGGCCTGCAGCCAGGGGCCGCTGGCCACCGAGGCCTGGCCGGCGCAGCGCACCTGGTAGGGCTTGTGGCTCATGCTGCTTTCGCTGCCGGCATTGGCGATGAAGTCTTCGGCCGTCACCGGCCCGTATTTCTTGAGCAGATAGTCGTATTTCTGGCGCAGATGGTCGGCGGCCTTGGCGCTGTCATACCAGCTGCCGTTGCGCTGGAACTCGCAGCCCGAGCTTTTGAGCTGGGTGATCAGATGCTCGATCTCCTGGCCGGACGCGGGCGTGGGCTTGTCCGCATGGGCGGCCAGCGGCAGCAAGGCGGCCAGCGCGCAGCCCAGCAGGGTATGGGTGATTTGCTTCATGGAGGCCGATGGTAGCCGCAAGCTGGCCGGCCTGGATGCTCCACTCCGGCCAGGCTTCAGGGGGCGGGCGTGGCCAGCGGCTGGCCTTTTTCCACCACATAGACGCCTATGAGCTTGACGCTGGAGCTGCCGGCATTGTGGGCATCGTGCACCACGCCCGCGGGTACGACAAAGGACTCGCCGGCCTTGAGGGTGCGCGGCGGCTGGCCGTCGACCAGCAGGTCCACCTGGCCTTCGCTGACATAGCTGATCTCGTCGCCGGGATGGGTGTGGCGGCCGGCGCGCGAGCCGGGCGCCACCTCGACCTTGGCCACCACGGCCTCGCGGCCCGGCACGGAGACATCGGCCTTGCCCACCAGGGTGCGCGACAGGCCGCTGGTCTGGGGCGCACCAGCCTGGGCCCAGGCGCTGCCGCCCAGGACCAGGGTGCCTGCGGACAGCAGGGTGGCGAACATCGGTATATGCATGTGGGTCATGGCAAAACTCCCTCCAGGAGACAGTATGTGAAACCTGTCTCTTGTACCGTTTGCGGGCCGGGTGCCGCATGCGGGCCTGCCCTAGCTAGGCAGGGCCGGCCCGCCATGCTCAGGCGCGCTGGGGCTGCAGCGTCTTGGTGTAGAGCGCCGCGCCGTTCAGGTCCTTGAGCACCACGGTCAGGGCCTGGCTGCGGTGGTCGATATCGAGCTGGCCGAAGAACTGGTAGCCCTCGCTGGGGGCGGAGTTCTGGTGCGGAGCGGCCTTGCTGTAGACGACCTCCAGGCCGAAGGTCTGGTCGACCTGGTTGGGGCCGAAACCGCCGGCATTGAGCGGGCCCGAGACGAATTCCCAGAACGGCTCGAAATCCTGGAACTGCGCGCGCTCCGGGCTGTAGTGGTGGGCCGCCGTGTAATGCACATCGGCCGTGAGCCAGACCACGTTCTTGATGCCCGCGTCCTTGATGCCCTTGAGCAGGCGCGCCATCTCCAGCTCGCGGCCCTTGGGCACGCCATGGTCGCCATTGGCCACGGCCTCCCAGAGGCTGCGGCCTTCGGGGTCCTTGCCGTCGGGCACGAACAGGCCTATGGGCATGTCTGCCGCAATCAGCTTCCAGGTGGCCCGGCTCTGCTTGAGGCCGGCGATCAGCCATTCCAGCTGCGGGCGGCCCAGGAAGTCGGTGGCCGCGCTCTCCGAGGTCTGCAGATTGTGGCTGTTGGGGCCGCGGTAGCTGCGCATGTCCAGCACAAAGATATCGGCCAGCGGGCCTTGGGGCAGCACGCGGTAGATGCGCTGATGCTCGGCCGCGCCAAAAGTGCGCATGGGCGCATATTCCATGAAGGCGCGCTGGCCGCGCGCCGCCAGCAGCTGGATGTTCTTTTCCGTGTAGGCCGTGTTGGCGCTCAGGTCCTTGCTGTCGGAATAATTGTTCGTGACTTCATGGTCGTCCCACTGCCAGATCTGCGCGACCTCGCTGCCCAGGGCGCGCACATGGGTGTCCATGAGGTTGTAGCGGTGGCGGCCCCGGAACTCGTCCAGAGTCTCTGCCACCTTGGAGACCTCGGGCGTGACGAGGTTCCGCCATAGCGAGCCGTCGCGCAGCTTGATCTCGGCGGGAATCGGGCCGTCGGCATAGATGGTGTCGCCGCTGTGCAGAAACACATCGGGGTTGGTCTGGCGCATGGACTCGTAGATGCGCATGCCGCCAAAAGCCTCGTTGATGCCGAAGCCCTGGCCGGCCGTATCGCCGCTCCAGACCAGGCGGAACGGGCGTGTGGCCGGCTGGTGCGCGGCCAGCGGGGTGCGGAAATGTCCCGACACGGCCGGCGAGCGCACATTGGCACTGGCCAGGTCCTCGAGTACCACGCGGTAGAAGATGTCCTGGCCCGCGGGCAGGCCCTGCAGCTCCATGCGCCCCGTGCCGTCGCTGCTGCTCAGCAGGTCGGGGCCGCGCAGCCTGGTGCTCTGGGCAAAGCCGGCCGTGGTGCTCCATTCCAGCCACATGCGCGCATCGCGGCTGGCGCGGGCCCAGACCATGGCGCTATTGGCCAGTACATCGCCGCTTTGCACGCCCGAAGGCAGCAGGGCGCGGGACGCATCCCGGGTCACGCTGGCGGGCGCCGTCTGGGCCTTGAGAATGGCCGGCAAAAGACCGGTACAGGAGGCGAGGGTTCCGGTGGCGAGGCCATGGCCCAAAAAGCGGCGGCGTTCCATTGCTGGCTTTCTTGCTAGTGAACAATGGAGCGCAGCCTAGCCAGCTGCGATGACGCGCCGATGAAGGCTGGCTCAGCTTGTTGCCTTGACGGCAGCCGCAGACACGGTGGCGCCGGTTGCCGCGCCTGCCGCCGTGATCGCGGCGGTCCCGGCCGCCATGCCGCCACCGCCCGCTGCGAGTGCGCCGCCGCCGACGGCGGCCAGGGAGGCATTGGCCAGAGCGGCCCCGGAGAGGGTGCTGATGGCGGTGCCGGTGCTGGCCGCTCCCAGCAGTCCGGCTCCGCCGGCTGCTGCCGCCAGTGTCGGCGCGGCAGCCAGCGCCACGCCACCGGTAGCCACGGTGCCAACCGCCACGAGTAGCGTCTTGCCCGGGTTTTCGACCACGACGTCGACGACATCTGCGACCACGTCGACCGCACCGTCGACCACGCTGCCCGCAATATCCACGGTTCCCTCGACCAC